>JAKQNL010000130.1 GCA_029565815.1 Spirochaetota bacterium
ACAGTACGGCCAGACACGAAAGCGCTCCTAAGGCACAAAGCCTAAGAGCTTGGTTCTATTATACGTGCGCTAGGCTCCCTCCTTTTTGTACACAGCCTTTTCGTAATCATGGCGTGTGTTTATATTCGAGTACCAGCTAAGATCTTGTAACGTTACCATTTTGAAAACCAGACCAAATTCTTCTGCCAAATCAGGATCCAGAATGCTGGTAACCTTTTTTTTGCCAGCAGAAAGGGCTTTACGTATTGCTGCAATTGCATTTCTGGAGTATACGGCCATAAGCGGCTCCGGACGGCCTTCTGAGTCCAAAGGCATGACAATATCACAGCCTCGGGACTCGCGAACAAGCAGCCTAATTACATCAAACGGAATATCCAGTATGTCGCATGCGGAGAAAAACACCTTTTCATGCTGAGCTTGTTCAAGACAAGACAGAATACCCATAAGAGGGCCACAATCCGGTTTTTCGTCTTTTACTACCCTGAGTTTCAGAAAGGAAAAATCATTAGAGCTTCCAGCGCCGATAAGCAGATCGTCGGTAAAAGGGCCTAGCCTGCCGATGGTGTGTTCGAGAACAGTGCTTTGCCCATACTTAAGCAGGCTCTTGTTTTCGCCCATGCGAGAACTTTTTCTGCCTGCTAGAATTGCGATGGATACATCGAGAGGCGCTCGCCACACCTGGCCGTCAAAAACACAGGAATCCGGTGATATATCCCAGTGATCGCCATGGAAAGCCACATACCGGTCTGCAAGATGCATAACACGGGCACAGGTTTCTTTTAATACTGCATTTTTTGCCGCTTGGCTGGATGCCGGATGCTGAATTATCATAAAATAACCAGGATCAATGACGCTTCGCACCGTATTCGATTCGCAGACTATGCACGCACCCTTGGGAATCCGTGCAAGCAGAGCGCTTACGCCATCTTCCATGCGGCTGCGAAGCACGCGAAGCCACAACACCTTGACCGCGCCCGCTTCCTTCATCCGCTGGGTATCCTTACCGGCCAAGCCACCACTAGCGTCTATATCTTCTTCGGTAAGGCAATAGTCGCTGTCCAGAGAACTGCATACGCCACAACCTTTGCCCCCTCGGGGACATTCGCCGTGGGCAGATTCCACCGGTGTCACTTTTACGGCATAGACAGGATAGTTGGAGGACAGGCGCTTAATGAGACTGCAGGCGAATTCGGTCTTGCCTACATTCCTGTGAGCCGCGCCTATAAGAAACATGTTCGGGACATGAATCATGGAGTTCCCTTCGGCGGCTTTGGCCAAGCCGCGTTCGGGATGGCCGGCAAAATTGGCCGCCTGGCTTTATGTTGCGGACGGCCGAAGCGTGTTGCTGCAGCCGTCCCAAAGTCTTGCTAACGCGTACCTGCAACATGCTGTGCGGGTACGCGCCGGCAGTAGGGAACTATAAAACCCTTATGGTTTTTATAGTTCCCCAGTATTATTTATGCGTGCTTTTTGGCAAAAGCTTTGTCGTTAATAAGGAAGGCAAGTATCAAACCGAATGCGAGTATGCCCGCGCCGGTAACGAAGGTATAGGTCGGCGCGCTGGCTCCGAATTTGTCCTTTATGATTGCGGCGATCTGCGGACCGACGATACCACCTGCAGACCAGGCGGTCAGGATAAACCCGTATACCACGGGCATGAGCCTGGAACCGAATATCGTGTTAACGGTGGAAGGCATGGTGCCGAATCCGCCGCCGTAGCACAGGAGCACATAGCACACCAACACGCTGAATATAATCGGATCCTTAAGGAAGATCAGGGCAATAAACACCAGTATCTGCGATGCAAGCAGAATGCGGAAGGTTGGAACGCGGCCGATTTTGTCGGACACACCACCCCAGAAAAATCGACCAAGGCCGTTGAACAGGGAGGTTATGGCCACCAGGGTAGCGCCAGCAGCAGCCAGGGCTTTGATATCCAGGCTAGCGTCGCGTAGCTTGAGTATATCCTGAAGCATCGGCGACTGAAGGCCAATGAACATCATGCCGGCGGATATGTTCGCGAAGAAAATGAGCCACAGAATTGCGAAGCGGCCGGAAAGGATGGAATCCTTAGCGGTCATTTTGTCGTCTGCCGCCTTCGATGCCGCGTTTACGGCAGGAGGCGTGTAGCCGGCGGGCAGCCAGCCTGCGGGCGGATTCTTCATGAACGAGCCTGCAAGGGGAATGAGTACGAGCATGAACAGGCCGGTATACAGGAACGTCATGGGCAGGTTATCGGAAGTTATCGTAAGGAGAAGCGGAGCGATGACTTTGGACATGACCAACGCGCCAAGACCGAATCCCATAACCACCATGCCGGTTATGAAGCCCTTCTTGTCCGGGAACCATTTAACGGAGGTTGCAACCGGGGTAACGTAACCCAGGCCAAGTCCGCAGCCGCCTATAACACCAAAACCTAAGTAGAACAAGGGCAGGCTACTCATTTTCATAGCAAGCATGCCGAGTATCCAGCCGGCGCCATACAAAAGGCCGCCGGTTATGGCAAGCTTTTTGGGGCCGTACTTGGGCAAATTGATACCGCCCCAGGCTGCAGAAATGCCCAGGAAACAGATAGCTATGCTGAAAATCCACATCACCTGGGTGTTGGACCAGCCAAAATCTTTCATGATGAGCTTCTGAAAAAAGCTCCATGCATACACGGTACCAAGACAGATCTGAAGGATGGTGCCCATTATGGGTACTACCCAGCGGTTGCCTACGGCGTTTTCTTTGGCAGACATACCAACTCCTCTGGAATCATTCACCGGCACACTAGGGTGCCGGCCTTTATCGTACTTAGCGCAATGCGCTTTCGGAACCGAAATAAAAGTGCGAAAGCCTGCAAAGGCTTCCGCGCTTGTAACAGAACAATCCCTTATAGCCTCTCCACTTTCACCGCACACACTTTCAGTTCCGGAATCTTTGCTATGGGGTCTATCACGTTGTTGGTAAGCATGTTAGCCGCGGCTTCCGCAAAGTGGAACGGAATGAACACGCTGCCCTCGGCCACACGCTCGGTTTCCTTAATCGCGATATTGATGGTACCACGACGCGAGCTAACCTTTACTTTTTCCTGGTGCTTAACGCCAAGCTTTTTGCAGTCGAGGGGGTTCAT
>JAKQNL010000171.1 GCA_029565815.1 Spirochaetota bacterium
CCTTGTGCGCTACAATATCCAGCTCACCCGGCCCCCTACGCCAGTTTCTTGCAACCAGTATCCAGCCTTTGGACACAAGCCAGGTAGAGGCTGCGTCTTCCGCCTGCCGTCCTATGCTGGCAGTGCTGCTATCCCCGGGGCGCCGCACAACGCTAGGAGGCGGACACCAGCTCTTTGGGATCCAATGCCCGCGCGATGAACAAAGCTTTTTCGGCTAAAAGGTCGACCAGCTCGCCTTCATCGTCCTTATAGTGCTTTCCAAACTCGTCCACGATTATCTTGATACGCGGTCGCAAGGGCGCATCAGCATGGCTTTCTAGCACCCGAGCGATGGCTGCGTTATTAAGGAGCACTATGGACCCTATGGGGTAAATGCCCATGCTCCGTATAAATGCCTTGATGACATCCGGGTCAAAGCGCCTAGAATTGTCCGACAAGAGATTTTTCATGGCCGCATAGCCTATCATGGAGTTTCGGTACGGTTTTTGGCTTACCATGGCCTCGAATGCATCCGCAACGGATACTATCCTGGACAGCTGGTCCACATCCTTGCCCGCCGTACGCCGGGGATAGCCATCGCCGTCCCAGCGTTCGTGGTGCTGTAAACCAATAAGGCCTACATCATCCGGATATTGCAGCTCTTTAGTAATGATCTTGTACGACAGCAGGGGATGAGCGCGCATTTTCTGGGCTTCTTCCGGGCTAAGTGCGCCTTTTTTCTTGACGATTTCTGGCGGAAGACGAAGCATGCCCGCGTCGTGCAACAAAGCGCCCTCAGCAAGGTGGGTAAGCCTGTGGGGCGGCAATTTCATCGTCCTGCCCATGACCAAGGACAAAATAGCCGTATTGACGCCAGCGCGCGCAAGGTCATAGCCTTTGATATCGGTAGATAGAATGGCTGCGGCTACATCGGCGTCGCGATCGCGCACCAGGTTGAGCGCATCTTGGGCAAGACTATCGACCAGCTTGGGTTCTACTTTTTCGCCACCGCTTAGCCTGTCCAGTACCGAGCGCAGGCGGTCCACCAAATCGATATAGGCAGCGTACAGCTTATGGTCGGAAAAAGCCGCCATACCTTTTTGCTGAGCCAAGGCCGGATGCGCGGCGGCAGGTTCCACCGGTTCGCCTTCGCTAAATACATGGGTAATGCCCCATGCGGCAAGGCCATCTAGGTCGCGCTTTTTTATGGGCGTACCGGCAAGAACGAAAAGGTTCTCCGTGTCGGAATACACATCCTGGCTAAAACTAACGCCAGGCTTGATTTTGTCTAATGCATACTTTTTCTTCATATACTTCTCCAATTACAAGGAGCATCTGAACTCAAGCGGATGTACCGCCCATAGCTGCAACAGCAACAAAAACCCGGGCAACAAGTTCCCAATACTCCGGCGGCACCAGGGTTCCAACGTCGAATGGAAGCAAAACAGCAGCTGCATTCGCATCCTGTATTACCGGAACGCCGGATTCACGGGCCAAAGCCTGTGCCCGAAGCGCTGCCGGCCCCTGCAAG
>JAKQNL010000190.1 GCA_029565815.1 Spirochaetota bacterium
GGTGTATGGGAATTTTTCTTTACTAGGGAGCACACGCTCACGGCCACCTTGCAAAGCGCGCCCTAGAGCGTGTGCTCCCTAGTAAAGAAAAATTCCCATACACCGTACGCGTGGTGTCAGAAATCCTTGAGTCTAACGGAAGCTCTTCCATGGCGTCCGTGTGCGGCGGCTGTCTGTCTTTATTGGCAGCCGGCGTTCCGCTTAAAAGCCCGGTAGCCGGCATAGCCATGGGCCTTATCACCGAAGGCAGCCGCTATGCGGTTTTGTCCGACATCCTTGGCGACGAGGATCACCTGGGAGACATGGACTTTAAGGTGGCCGGTACCCAGGACGGTATCACCGGTTTCCAGATGGACATAAAGATTGCAGGCGTGTCCACGGAGATCATGCAAAAAGCCCTCCAGCAAGCAAAACGCGGCAGGCTCCATATTCTGGGCATCATGAACCAGACCATAGCCGTGCCTGCTTCGGACATATCCGTGTACGCTCCAAAGATCGTATCCGTTAAAATCGACGTAGATAAGATAGGCGCCATCATAGGGCCAGGCGGAAAAAACATAAAAGCGCTGTGCGAGCAGTACGGCGTAAAGATCAACGTAGACGACGACGGTTCGGTTACCATTTACGGTTCCAACCAGCAAGCCTCCTATGACGCCAGGGACGCAGTACTTGGCATAGCCCAGGACCCGGAAACCGGCCGCATCTACCAGGGAACGGTAAAACGTGTCATGGACTTCGGCTGCTTTGTGGAAATCCTTCCGGGCAAAGAAGGCCTTGTGCATATTTCTCGCCTGTCGCGCACCCGCGTGAACGCCGTTACCGATGTTGTGAAAGAAGGCCAGGTTATCCCGGTAAAGCTACTGGAAGTAGACAAGCTGGGTAGGCTCAACCTTTCCTATGTCGATGCCCTTGATGACATGGAGAAGAACAAGAGCTAAGCCACAGTTACTTGGACCGGATAAGTGCTAGAAGGCCGGCCCGTAGGGGTTCGGCCTTTTTTATGAATGGACCATGCTCGCAAGCGGAGGATAGATGCCCATACGTGGCCAGGTAAGCCAGTTGACGCTAGAACCGGGTTTTACCCTGCTGGCCGATTATATGCCCGAAAGTAGCGGCGTTGCGCTTGGATTGTGGTTCTATACCGGTTCTGCCTGGGAAGGGCCAAGCGAGCGCGGCTTGTCGCATTTTGTAGAGCACATGGTGTTTAAAGGAGCAGGCAACAGGGATGCCGCCGAGCTGTCCAGCGCTATAGACCGCGAAGGCGGTTACCTAAACGCGTTCACCGAGCGCGACACGGTGTGCATCCATTGCACCATGCCCAAAGACAAAGCGCGTTTAGCTTTGGACATCATCATGGACATGACCTATAGGCCGCATTTTCGCTCCGATGAGTTTGAGCGCGAGAAAGACATAATCGCTAACGAGATACTGTCGGCCGGCGATGACCTGGAAGAAGCTGGCCATGACGAGTTTTATGCTATGACCTATCCGGATCATGCTGCAGGCTGCAAGATAGCCGGCAGCGTTGACGACGTGCGGTCGGCGCGTTTTACGGACTTGCAGTCTTTTCACCAACAGCATTTTGCCGGTGGCGACATGGTGCTTACCTGTGCAGGAGCCATAGAGCCCCAGGTGCTTGCCCAGTGGGTACAGGAAGCCATGCCGGCACAGCGCGGCTATAGCGGAGTAAAAACCGGTCCTGGCATTGCTCGCTTCAATCCGGTACGAAAAGCCATGC
>JAKQNL010000229.1 GCA_029565815.1 Spirochaetota bacterium
GACCAGAAAAAAGAGCTTATCTACGCAAAGATAGACCGCAAGAAGCGCATTCTGGGCTCCATGTTCCTGCGCGCCATAGGCCTTGAAACGCGTGAAGACATTATAGCTGCATTCTACAAGACCCAGACCCTTAGCCTGGACAGCTCCAGGCCAAGCCGAGACGCTGCCGTAAACCGGGTGCTTGCACGATCCGTGTTTGTGACCGTTGACGGCGAGAAAAAACGCATGTACCGCGCCGGCGACAAAATTCACCTGCACGAGGTGGACGACATCATCGCACAGGGCGTTACCAGCGTCGAGGTTATCGATTTTGAACACGCCGACGGCCTGCACTGGGACATGATACTGAACTGCCTGGAGCGCGAAGACATAAAGCTCGTAAAGGAAGATCCATCCCAGGACGAGCCGGGCAAGGCGGAAGCTTTGGCCGCGGTCTACGCGACGCTTATGCCCGGCGAGCCCATCACCGTGGAGAACGCAGAGCGCGACCTAAACTCGCTGTTCTTTAGTTCCCGACGCTATGACCTGGGCAAGGTTGGCCGATACAAGCTCAATAAAAAATTCGACTACCTGGTTCCTGTTAAGGAACACACGCTTACCCGTGAAGACATTGTTGCGACTATGAAGTACCTCATGACCGTGTACTACGGCGAGAACAACCTGGACGATATCGACCATCTGGGTAACCGCCGCGTGCGTTCCGTAGGAGAGCTCCTTGCAAACGTGATGAAAAGCGCGTTTAGCCGCATGGAGCGCATCGCCAAGGAACGGATGAGCCTTAAGGAAACCGACACCATTCGTCCGCAGGATCTTGTGTCCATCAAGCCGGTTGTGGCCGCGATAAAAGAGTTCTTCGGTTCCAGCCAGCTGTCCCAGTTCATGGACCAGGTAAATCCGCTTGCAGAGCTTACGCACAAGCGGCGCCTGAACGCCCTGGGCCCGGGCGGCTTGTCCCGCGACCGAGCTGGCTTTGAGGTGCGCGACGTACACTACACGCACTATGGACGCATGTGCCCCATCGAGACGCCGGAAGGTCCGAACATCGGTCTTATCGTATCGCTTGCAACCTACACCACGGTAAATGAATATGGCTTCCTGGAAACCCCGTACCGCAAGGTAAAGGACGGCAAGGTTACCGAAGAGATCGAGTTCCTGTCCGCGATGGACGAAGATAAATATTTTATCGCACAGGCAAGCGCGAAGTTGGACAAAAAGGGCGGCTTTACCGAAGGTGCGGTTTCTTGCAGGCACCAGGGCGACTATACCACCCGGCCTGCAAAAGACCTCCAGTACATGGACGTGTCGCCTAAGCAGATCATATCGGTGTCTGCTGCGCTCATTCCCTTCCTGGAGCACGACGACGCAAACCGCGCGCTCATGGGCTCGAACATGCAGCGCCAGGCTGTTCCCCTTATCTTTACCGACCCGCCGCGCGTGGGTACCGGTATGGAGAAGAAAACCGCCTATGACTCCGGTGTGCTCATCAAGGCAAAACGAGCCGGCACGGTGGAGTGGGTGGACGCCCAAAAAGTCATCATCAAGCCGGATGAGGACAAGCACGCGCACGGCGAATACCTGCTCATAAAGTACCAGAGGACCAACCAGGACACCTGCTACAACCAAAGGCCCATCGTCAAGCACGGCGAGAAAATACTTAAAGGCCAGGTGATAGCGGACGGGCCTGCGACCAAGGACGGCGAACTGGCCCTGGGCCGCAACATCCTGGCCGGTTTCGTTCCCTGGAACGGCTACAACTACGAAGACGCAATCCTCATTTCCGAGCGCGTGGTGCGTGATGATTACTTTACGTCCATCCACATCAAGGAATTCCAGACCGAGGTGCGCGAGACCAAGCTTGGCCCGGAACGCATAACGCGGGACATACCTAACACCAGCGAAAAGAGCCTGGATTGCCTGGACTCCGAAGGCATCATCATGATTGGAGCCAAGGTAAAATCCGGCGACATTCTGGTTGGCAAGGTAACGCCTAAGAGCGAAACCGAAACCACGCCGGAGTTCAAGCTCTTAAACTCGATATTCGGCGAGAAGGCAAAAGACGTTCGCGATACCAGCTTGCGCGTTCCACACGGCATCGAAGGCACCATCATCGACGTGCAGCGCCTTAAGCGATCCGCCAACGACGACCTGTCCCCCGGCGTGGAGGAAGTGGTCAAGGTGCTTATCGCTGCAAAGCGCAAGCTCAAGGAAGGCGACAAGATGGCCGGCCGCCACGGAAACAAGGGTATTGTTGCCCGCGTGCTGCCCATCGAGGACATGCCCTACCTGGACGACGGCACGCCGCTCGATATTTGCCTGAACCCGCTGGGCGTGCCGAGCCGCATGAACATCGGCCAGATTATGGAGACCGAGCTGGGCTGGGCAGCAAGCACGCTGGGCGAGTGGTTTAGTTCGCCGGTGTTCCAGAGCCCCGACCAGGAGCAGATAGAGGCGACGCTCAAGAAAGCTGGCCTGCCGGCAGCAGGAAAAACCCCGCTCCGCGACGGCCGTACCGGCGAGCATTTCCAGAACGACGTAACAGTCGGCATCATATACTTCTTGAAACTCCATCACCTTGTGGATGACAAGATGCACGCCCGCTCCACCGGCCCATACTCCCTGGTTACCCAGCAGCCGCTGGGCGGCAAGGCGCAGTTCGGCGGTCAGCGTTTGGGCGAAATGGAAGTGTGGGCGCTTGAGGCATACGGCGCCGCGAACACGCTGCAAGAGCTCTTAACCATAAAGTCCGACGACATGACCGGACGCGCCAAGGTGTACGAAGCCATCGTAAAGGGCGAACCCCACACGGCTGCGGGCATTCCAGAAGCGTTCAACGTCATGGTGCAGGAGCTTCGTGGTCTTGGCCTGGACATGAGGATTTTCGACGCGAAGAACAAGCAGATCCCGCTTACCGAGCGCGACGAAGACCTGATCACCAAGCAAGGATCTAACTTTTAGGATAAAGAAGACCACAGAGTCTCAGAGGCACAGAGTAAAGAAGTAGGGGGCATGGAATTGATGGGGGAAATTTTTGGTTTCTTTCATTCCCTTATTCTCTGTGGCTCTGTGCCTCTGTGGTTCAATACTGAATTGACACCTGTCTTACCTGAGGGGGAGACCGAATGAGAGACATACAGGACTTTGACAGCATAATGATTCGCCTGGCCAGCCCGGACATGATACGCAGCTGGAGCTACGGCGAGGTGAAGAAGCCCGAAACCATAAATTACCGAACCCTGCGGCCGGAAAAAGACGGCCTGTTCTGCGAGCGCATATTCGGCACGACCAAAGAGTGGGAGTGCTACTGCGGCAAGTTCAAATCCATACGCTACAAGGGCGTCATTTGCGACCGCTGCGGTGTCGAGGTTACGCACTTTAAGGTGCGCCGCGAACGCATGGGTCACATTGAGCTTGCAAGCCCGGTATCCCACATTTGGTTCTACCGATCCGTTCCATCCCGTATGGGCCTTCTGTTGGACATCCCGGTGGCCGCCTTGCGCTCGGTTCTGTACTACGAGAAATACGTGGTTATCGACGCGGGCGACACCGACCTCAAGAGAATGCAGCTCCTAACGGAAGAGGAATACTACGAGGCCCAGGACAGATACGGCGGCGCATTCACCGCCGGCATGGGCGCGGAGTCCGTCCGCCAGCTCTTGGAAGGCCTGGACCTGGATGAGCTAGCCGCAGAACTGCGCGTGCGCATGATAGAAAAAGGCGCGAAGAGCGACAAACGCCTCCTTAAGCGCATAGAGATAGTGGAAAGCTTCCGCGGATCCGGCAACAAGCCCCAGTGGATGATCATGGACGTGATCCCGGTCATTCCGCCGGAACTCAGGCCCATGGTCCAGCTGGACGGTGGCCGATTCGCCACGAGCGACCTGAACGACCTGTACCGACGCGTCATTAACCGCAACAACCGCTTAAAACGTCTGCAGGGACTTAACGCGCCGGACATCATCATACGCAACGAAAAGCGTATGCTTCAGGAAGCGGTGGATGCTCTCTTTGATAACTCCAAGAAAAAGCGCGTCGTAAAAGGCGCGTCCAACCGGCCGCTCAAATCCCTGTCCGACATGCTTAAAGGCAAGCAGGGCCGCTTCCGCCAGAACCTCCTGGGTAAGCGCGTGGACTATTCCGGCCGTTCGGTCATTGTGGTAGGACCGGAACTTAAGCTGCACCAGTGCGGCCTGCCGACCAAAATGGCCCTGGAACTGTTCAAGCCTTTCATTATGAAGAAACTCGTCGAAAAAGACGTGGTGTACAACATAAAGAAAGCAAAGATGCTGGTGGAGCAAGAGACTCCCGAAGTGTTCGCGGTGCTGGACGAGGTAGTGCGCGAGCACCCCATTCTCCTTAACCGTGCGCCTACGCTGCACCGGCTCGGTATCCAGGCTTTTGAGCCGACCCTCGTTGAGGGCAAGGCCATCAAGTTGCACCCACTGGTATGTAAAGCGTTCAACGCGGACTTCGACGGCGACCAGATGGCCGTGCACGTTCCGCTTACCAGTGCCGCCCAGGCGGAGTGCTGGACCCTCATGCTGTCCGCCAGAAACCTCCTGGACCCGGCCAACGGAAAGACTATCGTGTATCCGTCCCAGGATATGGTTTTGGGCATATACTACCTGACTAGAAACAAGATAGACGCAAAAGGCCAGGGCAGGCGCTTCAGCTGTCGCGAGGAAACCTACATGGCCTGCGACGCAAAGGCTTGCGACTGGGAAGCTGTCATCCAGGTCCCGTCGCCCAAGTCGCCCATCTGGTCGGCCGTCGGCAAGGAAGTGCCCGGCGCTACCTTCGACACCATCATCGAGACCACGCCTGCGCGGCTCTTGTTCAACGAGGCCATGCCGCCTGCGGTTCCGTACATCAACTACTCCATGGGCGAAAAAGATATCCGCGCTCTCATCGAGTGGGTATACAAGAACGAAGGCCCGTACACC
>JAKQNL010000246.1 GCA_029565815.1 Spirochaetota bacterium
CACGATGACCACCAGGGCTATGAGGGGATAGCGCATGGGGTAGTCTTTGCTGGCCAGGATGACAAAAAGCACGGTTGGCAGGGTGCTGACCCTGAACAGGGTTATCCTGTTTGCCAGGTTGACGCGTTCCAGCTTCTGGCCATCAGGTTCTTTGACAAAATCGTTCTTGAATAGCAGGAGCATGAACAGAAGCAGCCCGTGGAAGGCTATTGCGCTGAGGGCAAAGGGCAGGATGTAGCGCCCCGTGAACCCGAAGGGCAGCGCGTAGCCAAGGAATATGGCAAACTGTCCGGCCAGGTAAACCGCCACCGTGGTGACGATGCTGGATGTCAGCCTATCGCGCATGTATCAGTCTTTCTCCGCCAGCCGGCGATAGGCTAGGGCGTAATCGATCATGGTCCACACGGCCGTGGCCGCGCACGCGTAGAACGTGATCTGGGCAAGCGTTTCGGCTATTGACTGGAAATTCAAAGGCAGGAAACCCCGGGCCAGCACCACCGCTATGCCGGCCCCGCCCGCCACCGCGTATACCCAGGCCTTGATCTTGCCGGACAGCTGGGCGGCCATGGCCACGCCCTTGCGCATGGCAAGAATGCGGATAAAAGACACGCCCAGGTCTCGGTAGAGCACCAGGATGAACACCCAGCCGGGCATGAGGCCGCTCATCACAAAGCTGAAGAAATATGTCAGGCGGGCCAGGGAGTCCGCAAAGGGATCAAAGAGCTTGCCGAAATCGGACACGGTCCCCGTTTTTCTGGCAACCGCCCCGTCCAGCGCGTCCGTGATTTCCATGATGAGGAAGAGGACGACGATGCAGACTGCGGGCACTATCCCGATTGTTGAAGAAGCGGCCGTTGTGGTAAAAAGCAGGTAGAAAGCCGGCGCCAAGGCTATTCGTAGCCCGGTTACGATTGTTGCTGGAGTCATGAGGCGACTATAGCGACCGTATGGCGCTTGGTCAATCTTTACTATTATGAGGCGGATCCCGAGCGCTTCCGCGGTCCTCCCAGCGCGACTCTCAGGCGCGGGGCGGCAACCTGCTCGGTTTGGAGGAAACATGCTTCCTATACGCGACCTCTGTGCCGCTTCCGCGAGCAGGGTCCGCTTTGTCCTATTCGACATAGACGACACGATTACCAAGGACGGCTACCTTTTACGTGAGTCGTATGAAGCTATCTGGGCGCTCAGGGAGGCCGGCCTTCAGGCAGTGCCCGTGACGGGACGTCCCGCGGGTTGGTGCGACCTCATAGCGCGGCAGTGGCCCGTGGCCGGTGTGGTGGGAGAGAACGGCGCCTTTGCCATGTTCCAGAAAAACGGGTCGCTGGAGCGTATGTACCATCCCCTGGCGCCAGAACCCAGGGCAAACGCGGAGCGCTTGGCCGCCCTGGGTGGCAGGGCTATGTCAGCTTTCCCGGGACTCCGTGTGGCAAAAGACCAGCCCTTCCGCCTGTTTGACCTTGCTCTGGATTTTGCGGAAGAGGAACCGAACCTGGGGCTAGACACGGCGCGGCGGGTCAGGGAATTCTGCGTGAACGATGGCGCCGTTGCCAAGGTCAGTTCCATCCACGTGAACGCGTGGTACGGAGCCTACGATAAATTGTCCATGGCCGAACGTTTTCTGGAGCTTGAATTCGGCTACGATCCAGCCCGAGATGAGGATTCCGTCGTCTATTTTGGCGACTCTCCCAACGATGAGCCTATGTTCAGGCGCTACTCCCTGTCCTGTGGCGTAGGAAATGTGCAGAGTTTTGCTGAATTTATGGAGCATCCTCCGAAGTACGTGACTTCTCTTTCCTATGGATACGGTTTTGCCGAAGGCGTCGGGCTGATTTTGAAAATGATTGAAAAACGATGAATTTGGCATCGAATTTTGCAAAAAGCAATTGACACTGGAGAGACAGGTGGGATAGCTTAAGCGTCGCGCCACGCGATGGCGGCGCCGAGTGGTTTTCAGTCGTGTCGGACGAGCGTTTTAACAAATCCGCATGACAGAACATTGAACCTGCGCTATAAACATCGCCGCGCCTAGCGGGAAGAAGCTAGGTGGCTGGAGCCGAGATTTGGCACGGAACGTGCTGGAGGGTAGGCTCGAGGGATCTTACACA
>JAKQNL010000249.1 GCA_029565815.1 Spirochaetota bacterium
ACCAAGTACCTGGCCCGCGGTGCCGTGAACAACGCAACCAACACCAGGAAAACCAAGCAGTACATCAAAAAGGCTTTTGAAGCCCAGCTGCGCGGCGAAGGTTTTACCATGGTAGAGATACTGTCCCAGTGCCCGACCAACTGGGCCATGGAGCCGCGCGAAAGCGTAGACTGGCTTGAGGGCAATATGATCCCGTTCTACAAACTGGGCGAGATAAAGAACACCCTGGAAGGGAGCGCACAATGACCGAAAAGACCTTCATGGCCGGCTTCGGCGGCCAGGGCATCATATCGCTAGGACAGCTGTGGGTGTACTGCGCCATGAAAGAAAACCTTGAGGTTTCCTTCTTTCCGTTCTACGGCGCAGAGAAACGCGGCGGCATAGCCCGGGCAGGTGTTATTGTTTCTTCCAAGGAAATAGCAAGCCCGCTGGTTACCAAGCCGGATTCCGCCGTGGTCATGAACACGGACAGCCTGCCCTTGTGCGAGGGCATCCTTAAAGAGGGCGGCACCATAGTCATCAACTCCAGCCTTGTGAAGGAAGATCCGAAACGCAAGGATCTGCGCGTCATCAAGGTGCCGTGCAACGAGATAGCCGAAAAGCTCGGAGACCTGAAATTCGCGAACATGGTGATGATGGGCGCTTTGTCCAAGGCAACAGGCGCGGTAAAGCTGGACAAGCTTGAAGCCGTGCTTAAAACCTTCTTCCCCGAGAACAAACACAAGTTCATTCCAAGTAACATGAAAGCTATCCAGGAAGGCATGGCGGCCGTAAAATAAGATAGCCGCTAAAAAAGGTGGACGGGACACTCGTTTGGGTGTCCCGTTTTTTTTGACTGCTGTTCGGGACTGCGCTATCTTCTTTCACTATGACAGGACGAACGCCAATGCGCTCAACGCTTACAGTATTTTGTCTTCTAGCCTGCGCTCTTATGCCTGCGCTGTTTGGCCTTGGGGCAAACCCGTCGGCTGTAAACCCGGACTCGGCCTGGGCCAGGCCAAGGAAGCATGGATACGTGGACAGGCGTATAAGCCCCAGCGCATGAGCGTGCGCTTTGACGAACTGGACGGCAGGGGCCTGGTAAAATCCAGCACCTTCACCGAATACGCCCTGCGCTGGAACGGGGACAGTTCGGATGCAACTATTGTACGGGCAAGCAAGGACGGCAAGGATATCACCGAAAAAGCGCGGGAGGATGAGCGTAAGCGAAAAAAGCCCGATGCAACAAGCGGAGCGTCCGACTCCTCTTCTGGCATGGAGCCGGATGACTTTGTGCCTTTTTCCGATAAGGCTGGCCCAAAACTGTCCAAGGGTCCTACGCGCTGGAACGGCGCGGAGTTTTTTGTTCCATACGCAATACTGGATACTACTTCCGGTAGCGTTGGCGAACTGCACTTTGGCCCCAGCGGCCAGGTTCTTTCGCTGAGCTATAGCCTGCAAAAAAAACCGTCTATGCTGAGCGAGTTTTTTGGTACAGCCAGCTTTTCTTCTATGCCCGACGGAGCCTTGGTCATAAGAGCATACGGCTTTTCCGGCGAGGGCGGCTTTCTGTTCATACGCATGCGCTTTGCCGTGCTCATGGAATTTTTCGATTATCGAAAGCCTTGAAAACCTTGACTACGGCGCATCCCCGGGCTAGCCTATGGCCGGGTGGCTACATAAGGCGACACTAAAAAAGGGGGCACCATGTTTTCAAAGGCTATCGTGCGCATTCCATCTCGTTCCATGACCAAAGGCATTACCGAGCACCCGGAGCTTGGCGTTCCGGACTATGGCCTTGCGCTAAAACAACACGAAGCGTACATACGCGCCCTGGAGCGATGTGGTCTTTCTATAACAGTGCTGCCGGCACTGGAGGAATTTCCAGACTCCTGCTTTGTGGAAGATGTTGCCGTGTGCACTCCCGATTTTGCGCTTGTTACCAATCCGGGTGCATCCACCAGAAAGCACGAGACACAGGGCATCGCAGATATCTTGTCCGCCTTCGTGCCGGTCGTGGAGCGCATACAGGAGCCGGGCACGCTGGAAGGCGGAGACGTGATGATGGTTGGCAGGCATTTTTATATCGGCCTGTCGCGGCGCACCAACCAGGCAGGGGCAAATGCTTTTATCGACATCCTAAAGCGCTACGGCCGCACGGGCGAGACCGTGACCATGCCGCCAACCTTGCACCTGAAAACTGGTTTATCATACCTGGAGGGCAATGTACTGCTTGTGGACCAAGGTTTTGCCGCCTACAAACAGTTTGCCGCTTTTGATCGCATAGCTGTGCCCGCTACGGAAAGCTACGCGGCCAACTGCGTTCGCGTGAACGAGTATGTGCTGGTTCCATCGGGCAATCCAGCTGTGCTTGCAAGCATCAAGGCGCGGGGTTTGGCTACCATAGAGCTGGACATGAGCGAATACCGCAAGCTTGACGGCGGCCTGTCCTGCCTGTCCTTACGGTTTTAATATGCGCTTTTTGTTTATCCGCCACTCGCCAAAGGAATACGACTATACCATCGAGCCGGTGCTGGCAGCGCGCGGCGACCGCGTGGATACTGCCTCTTTTGCCCAGGGAATTATTCCGAGGGCGGCTAGCGCATACGACGCGGTGGTGGTGTTTGGCGGCCAGATGTTCGCCCACCAGGATGAGCTACACCCTTGGATACGAACCGAGCTTGGCTACATGGAAAGTGTCATGAAGGCCGATGTGCCGCTTCTTGGTATATGCCTGGGCGGCCAGCTTTTAGCCCGCCTCCTGGGAGCGCGGGTGTACAAGGCCCCGGTGCCGGAGTTCGGTTATCATCCTGTTACGCTTAGCCCGGCCGGCAGGGCATCGCCCTTGTTTACCGGTTTTGCCGATAGCTTTCCCGTATTCCTGTGGCATAGCGAAGTCTTCGACTTGCCCAAAGGCTGTACGCATCTGGCCGGTGGAGAACACTGGAGCCAGCAGGCATACGCGTACGGCGATCGTACTTTCGGCACCCAGTTTCACCTGGAGTTTTCCGGGGAGCACCTGCGCTCAATGATGGAACAGGACAAGGATAGCCTTCCGCCAAAGAGCGCCGTGTGGGCAAACCCGCAGGCGGTGGCTGGCGACGATCGAAACCACGAGCTGGCCGGGAAGCACATGTTGTTATTGCTAGATAACCTGGCCGCTTTGGGCGTTGCCGGCGGCGGCCGTAAGTAGTGGGCTTAAGCCCGGTAGGCTCAACCACGAACGAAGTGCGGCATGTCCGCAGGCAGTACCATGGACAGCTCCACTAGCCCTGCAACGGCTCCGCTTTCGTCGGTGAATGCGGATTGGTAAATCAGTTTCTTCTGGCCCTTTTTGTCTATGGTGTAAACATTTTGGCCGCCTTCGGCCATGAGCCTATGTATCGTGTCCGCCGATTTTTGCGCATGGTGGCAGGCCAGCAGGTTTGAGCCTATGAGCGAAGCCCCGCCCTGATCGGCAAAAGTGGCCTGGGCTTTTTCGTTCATGTACACGATGCGTAGCTCTTTGTCGGAAACGGTAACCGCGCCTGGAAAGCGCATAACCCAGTCGGGCATTGTCATGCTTGTGTCCTCCGTGGCGGTTTGTGGCCGCGAGCGTACTGTACCAAGACTAAAGGACTTCATACAATGCCCGGCAGGTGATAGTGGAGGCAAGCATGGCACAGGGAAGCGAGCGTTGGGAAATACTGGAAGACAGGCAGATAGCCGAATATCCAATCTTTAGCGTGCGCCAACGGTTGAGCCGGGGGCCGCACGGAAAGAGCGGGCGTTTTGTGGCCCTGGATGCGCCTGACTGGGCTGTGGTGGTACCGGTGTTGGAAACGGGCGGCCTGCGTAGCCTGCTTATGGTTAGGCAATACCGCCACGGTTCGGATACCGTGTGCCGTGAATTCCCCGGCGGGGTAGTGGAGCCCGCCGAGGATACGGCTGCGGCCGCGGCTCGGGAACTGCTGGAAGAAACCGGCTACCGGGCGGGCCGCATAGAGCTTGCAGGTTCGTGCTGGCCAAACCCTGCGTTTATGCGTAACCGCTTCCATGTGTTTGTAGCTACGGCTTTGGTTAAGGAAAATGAACAAAGCCAGGATGAGCATGAGCTTATCGATGTGGAGCCGGTGGCCGAACAGCTTGCACTTGCATCGATGGGCAAAGCCGGATGGGACCACGCGCTTATGACGACAGCCGCCTGGTACTATGTGCGCTGGCGCGAAAGCCGCTCGTAGTAGTCGTTACCTTCGCTGTCGCATGCGACCAGCACCGGCAGGTCTACAAGCTCGACCAGCCGTATAGCCTCCATGCCAAGGTCTTCCCAGTCCAGTATCCTTGACGATCGCACATGACGCTTAGCCGCAATGGCCGCCGCTCCTCCAACTGCCGCAAAGTATACGCCGCCATGCTGTGCGCAGGCTTGTGCGCAAGCAGGGCTACGTTCGCCTTTGCCTATGCTGCATGGAAATATGCCGCGGCCCATGAACGAATCCAGGTAGCTGTCCATGCGTTTACTGGTGGTAGGGCCAAGCGAGCCGGATGCGTAGCCCTGTGGCGTACCGGTAGGCCCGGCGTAATACACAGGATATCGGCTCCAGTCCGGTAGCGTTTCGTTTTTTTCTATCATGGATGCGATGCGAGCGTGGGCTGCGTCGCGGGCTAGCACTACTGTCCCGGATAGGCGAACCATGCTGCCGGCTTTTAGGTTTCTCCAAGCCGATGGCCCGTCAGCCAGATTGACTTGTTCCAAGGCAGCTGTGTCGGCAAGCGCTATGCTCTCCCCGTCGCTAGCTGTGCCAGTGTCCACGATCCCATGCGTGCCGGCCCCGATTCTGTGTGTGGCCAGTATGTTGCGTATGTCGCTGTCGCTTGCCAAGCGCTCGATGTAATACCCGCTTGCATCCACACGGGCGTAGAGCTGACGGTGGGCAGAACACGATATGGCCAAGGCAACAGGAAAGCTGGCTGCGTGCCGGCTTAGGCGCACAACCCGGGCGGCGCGCGCCATGAAACGGCCGCCAAATTGCGCACCCCAAGCGGAACGGCGTGCGCTGTCCAGTACCAGGGTTTCCAGATGGCTGTCGCGGCATGGGCTGCCGTCGCTACTGTCCAGCGGAAGGCCATCCAGGGCTCCGGTAGCTGCTAGCCTTGCGGCCAGCACGCTTTCTTCCGGGCCTTGGCCGCCTAGCACCAGGGCAAGCGTGTACGGCGGGCAGGCCGACACGCCCAGGTTCCGTACTGCATTGTCGATGAATTCCGCAAGGCGGGCTGGTTCCAGTATGCGTTTGGTTTCTTGGTAGAGGGCTGTCTTATTAGAAGATCCGCCGCCTTTTGCTACAAACAGAAAATGCATAGCGCTACCGGGGCAGGAAAACCATTCCTGGTACACCGGTTCGTTGGTACCTGTGTTAGTTTCCAGTAACAGTTTTTGGCTGCTGTTTCCCCTGGGGGCAACTTGGCTGTTTCGTAGCAGGTGCTTGTTCCATGCTCTAAGCATGCCGTGCTCTATCGCAGCTTCCAGGTCGGCGTCTTGTTGCGGCAGCACACGCTCGCCTTTCCATACATATGCGGTGGCTGTGCCGGTATCCTGGCACAAGGGTAACACGCCCCCGGCAGAGCATAGGGCATTTTCCAAAAGCGAGCCCAAGGCAAGGCGTTCGTAACTCGATGCTGTTTGTGAAGCAAATGCCGATGCAATATCCTCGATAAATGATGTGCGTAAAAAAAACGACATGCGGCGTACCGCTTCTTCCGAAAGCTTTGTAAGGCTTTCCGCTTCGGGAATAATTATGGTGCGGCCGTCGCCTAGTGCTTCCTGCCTGGGTGAAACGAGGCTAAGGCGATCGAATGCAAGCTGGCTCTTTCCGTCCATTGCCAGCGCTACGGACTCTCGCGTGGCGTGTGAAAAATTCTTCATTAGCGGAACAGTCCCCGTTTAAGCGCTATCGCATCGACCGGGCATACTTCGTGGCAGCAGTAACAGCGTATGCATTTGTCGTAGTCGACGGCGGGGGCGTTTCTTCCGGCGGTAAACGCAAGCGCGTCGGCAGGGCAAATTTTTATGCACGCGCTACAGCGTATGCACGGTTTATTGAGGAACACCGGCCGCGGTACCAAGAGATTTTTTAATGGCTTGTACGCCCAGCTAGGCATGCGTTTTCTGAAGAAATCATTTTCCTTTAGTACTTCCACCCGTTTGAAAGTATGCATGTGCCGTGTTTGCGGATTCTCCCCGCTTGTGCTTATGGCGCCTGCGTCAAAACCGTAGCGCGTATCACTGGCTGCCAGGTGCAGGTAGGAAATTTCCATGGGCTTGTATCCAACCAGGGAGGAAGCTACCCAATCCAGTTCGAATACGTTTGTGGAGCCCATGATGAGGCCTATGTCCACAGGCTGGCCGTTGTTCGGTCCGGGGCCTTCCATGCCAACAACCGCATCCATGATGCTTGCGGCCGGCTTTAGCGCAAGCACCAGGTCGCAGATCATCGAGCCGAATTCTTCTCGGCCGGGGAAGCGCAAGTGGAACGCGCTTTTTTGTATGCCCGGAATAACGCCGAACAGGTTTTTCGCGGCTCCTGTGAAGTACATAAGGCTATGCGTTTTTAGTTTTGGAAGGCTTACCACCAGGTCGGCTTCCGCAGCCGCCCGGGCTACCGTAAAGCGGCGGACGCGCAAACCGCTGGGCGAATCGATGCTTACCGAATCGTTGAAGTCGGCCCACTCTGCACCTTCGGCTTTGGTGGCTTCCATAAGTCCTGATGCGGATGCGGCTAGGGCCGGAGGCTGCCAGCCGGGAGAATCGCCAACCAGCACGCGCTTGGCTCCGCGCGCTTTCATAAGGCGTATGGCCGCCCGCAGCACAAACGGATGCGTGGTTACCGCAAGCTCCGGTGCGGCTGCGCGAAGCATGTTTGGTTTTAATAACACGGTTTTGCCGGACGGATTCGGACATCCTGCTGTATCCCATGCTTGCTCTACGGCATTGCATACGACATCAAGCTCGTATCGTTTACAGTCTATCAGTGATACCACGGTGTTCGCTCCTTACCAGGCGGCTTAGAAACATAGCGCTTGCCTGTTGTAGTCTTATAACTGCGTTCGTATGTATAGGCCTGCGCTCCAGGATGAAGGAAGGCCGGCTTTTGTCCAGCTAGCCCCAGAGCTTAGCCCAAGGATTATGGGCGCTTGGCCTGGAAAAAATCTAGCGTCTAATGCAAGGCTGATTCCCGGTTGTAGATCAAAGCCTTTGTCCAAGGCCTTTGTCCACGCCGAAGCGGACAGCGAGCCGGAAGCGTAATAGCCTGCAAGGTTTAGGCTTAGGGCCAGGGATGCAGCCAGCTCCGCTTGCGGAATCCAGTGCGCGCCTAGTGCAGGATATACGGACAGGTAGACGGATGGCGTTCCAAAGCTTATGGCCGGCCCAAGCCGTACCCAGGAATCGCCGCCTGCGTCTGCCCGTCCGTCTGCCACTATGGCAAGGCCCTTGGTCGCGCCCCCTGTCCGGGCCGTGGCGAGAGGAATGCGCAGCGAGCCTCCGACTAGGCCCAAGTCGGGCGTCGCGATAGCGTATACGCCCATGTCGAACGCGCTTTGTACGCGTACGCCCATATCGATGAGTAATCCAACGACGTGGGCACCTGCGCTGTGCTGCGAATACACAGCCCCCATGCCAACGCTTAGCAAATCAGTGGACCGGGATAGTGCGTCGGGGCATAGCGCGGATCCGCTAATGCCCATGAACGATCCTTCCGGTGGTAGAAAGAGCGACGAGTCCAGCCTTACCGTTCCTTCAAAGCTGAATGCGGCGCCGTCGTAACCGGTAGTTTCGGTTACAATACGATAGCTACCGTCCGAAAGCGGCATGCCTTGTTCGTCCAAACCGTCCCAAAATACCCGCTGGGATTTTTGCGTGAACGGAGGCGATTCGATGATAGCTACCTGGATGCCACTCGCGTCGTACACAAAGCTCGTAGCGCCGCCGCTGGCGCTTGCAGCCCAGCTGATTTCCAGTAAGCCGTTCGCGCCGCCGTTGCGCGGATTAAAGCTCCTGGCCGACAGCAACCAGTCGCTTACCGTAAACGGAGCCTGCACAAGGCTTGCAGACAGCCATACAGTCATGCGCGCCGGAATGTAAACAGAATATGTTTTGTCTTCATAACCGAATGCGGATAGCGTTACCGTTGTCTGGCCTGCTGGCAGTACGATACTTCCCTGCGGATATGTTTTTCCGTATGCGCTTACGGTGGTTTCTGGCGGATCAGCCTGTACGAAGAGGAAGCCGGTGATTTGCTCCATGGTCACAAGCACCGTGGTTTTTGTATCCGCCGCAAGGTTTAGGTAAAAGACCGAGTCGTAGTAGCCGTGTTTCTGGAGCGATATCGCATAGCGGCCCGGGGCTAGCTTAGCAAGGCTTACAGGAGCATTTCCGGCCAGAGCGTGGTTTATGTACACCGACACTCCGCGCAAGCTTATCTGAACCGCGAGTGAACACAGGCCGCCTTGGTCTAGGTTTGTCGTTTCCATACTGATAATCGCTTCGGCCTGTGCTGCAAAAACAGAGGCTAAAAAGATCAGCGCTAGTACTGTTCGCCTAAACATTAGCTGGCCTCCTCGGGGCTGTACTCAGGAATTTTTTTAGCTAAGAGAGGCTCTGTCAAAAGTGACAGACTGTTGAAACTAGCTTAGAAACGAGCTTATGCCGAAATACTGGCAGGCCGAACCGGCGACAGCACAGGCAAGCCAGATACTTTCCGCGTACGGAAACCCCCTGCGGTCTTTCCACACAAAACCTATCAGGTACACAACCCCGCCCAACAGGAGCCAACCAGCAGCGAGCCCGCCCAGGGCTTGCCGCACCGAGACAATAGCCGGAAATGCAAGGAAAAACGACGTGTAGCCAATAAGCAGAATCAGGTGTCTCATTGGACCGAGGATGGTCAGGTGAAGGATGTACGCGACCACGGCGTAGGCGAGTGCGAAGGAGAAGGGCAGCCATCGGGCCAAGCCGTCCAGGTAGGAAAACAAAACAGGCATGAGGGTTCCGGCTACCAGAAAAAAAGCGCCGGCGTCGTCAAGCGAACCAAGCACGCGGGAGCCCGGAGAAAATCGGTACAGCGCGCTCATGACAAAGCGGTATACGATGCATGCGCCGTAAATGGACACTGCGGCTACATAGCCGGCTCCGGTATGGCCGCGGCTTACACTGGCGGCGGCCCGCACGACAAGCACGGTAAAGCCACCGAGGGCAAGGGCTGCTCCTATGATGGAAATAATCGCTGAAGCGATATCCTTTCCGGCTGGCTGCGCATGCCGCGTACCTGTCTGTGCTTCCATTGCGCCTCCGTGTATCCTGCAAAAAACCGACAGCCTCAGACTAGCCCAAAGGGGCAATGCAGGCAAGCGCCCGGTGCGGTATTGCCGGCTCGGGTGCATACGCGCTACCATAAACAAATGCATAGATCCCGCACCCGTTACACCATTGCATCTATCCCGTTTGTTTATTTGCTCTGTGCTGTCCTTACTAGTTGCGGCAATGCCACGGTGGCTACGCACTGGCAGATGGAAGGCGGTTTTGCATATCGGCTTGCCGGCGCCGGCTTGGCTGCACGCATGGAAACGCGTGCGCTTGCAGGGCAGGTCATCATGGCTGGCGTTACCGGAGCCGGCCAAATGCCGGATTGGAACGAGCGCTTCATACGGGAACTGGCCCCGGGCGCCGTGGTGCTATTCGGCTTTAACGTAAGTGAAAAGCCCTGGGACATGGTGTCGTACCTGGATACCGTGCGTTCGGCATGCACAACTGTTGCTCCATTTATAGCCATCGACCACGAAGGCGGGCCGGTGTTCCGCTTTAAGGCAGGTCTTACCCGGCTGCCTGCGCCCAGGGATATTGGCGTGGTCGGAGACAAGGCTGCACAAACGGCTGGATACATAGCCGGAACGGAATTGCGCGCATTGGGCATCAGCCTTAATTTAGCGCCGGTAGTAGAAGCATCCGACAAACGCAACCGCGAATTTCTAGGGCCTCGCGCATGGGCAGACACGTATGCTCGCGCCGGCCACCTGGCATCCTTGTTCCTGCGTTCTTGTCAGGAAGCCGGGACTGCTGGAGCCATCAAGCATTTTCCGGGCAATGCGGCTGTAGATCCGCACAAAGCCCGAGCGATGTTGGACGCATCCATGGAAGAGCTGGAAGAACAGCACCTTGCAGCGTTCCGTCTCGCGCTAGCCTGCGAGCCTACTGCCGTTGTGCTTTCCCATGTGTGGGCAAGCGCGTTGGATCCGGATAATCCGGTAACCCTGTCGGCAAAAGCCATAGAGCTCCTAAAAGTGGAACTTGGCTTTACGGGCATTGCGCTCACCGATGATATTCTCATGCAAGGTTTGGGTGGCGAGCCTATGGGGCCGGCAAACGCGGTTGCTGCCCTTAGTGCAGGCGCGGACATGATCATGATGTCCGGTGGAGCTGTCATGATGAAGGCCCGCGACGCCATCCTCCAGGCCGTACAGGGCGGCCAGCTTAGCCTTGCCCGATTACAGGATGCGGCCGCCCGGGTGCTTGCACAAAAGTTGCGCTTTGGCCTACTGGGCCAGCATGAGCAGCACGCTAGTTTTGCAGAATTTACAAAACTCGTGGAAGAAAACCGGGCACGGCTCAAAGAAGTAATGAAACCATAGCGCTTTTTTGCTCGCGTTAATAAGCCATAGCGCCGTGCCGATACTGTAAGGGTGAAAAAGTCTGGTCGCGCGCTTGTAACGCTGTTTACCCTGTGCATGGCGCTAGGGCCCTTTGCATCAAGCTACGGGCAGGCAGTAGGCACTGGCGCGCCCGCAGCTTTGGTCATTGGGTCACAAGACCTGCGTGTGGAACAGCGTGACGACGGCGGCTACCACCTGTTTGTGCGCGCCGTTATCGGTGTTCAATCGATACTGCTAACCGAGACAACCCGCGATCCTTCGGGCAAGGCCGACAACTACGCGTACCGTGCTGAAACGTGGAACCCGATAAATGGCGACGAAAAACGCATGCTGGACGGCCAGTTTATCGACCCTAAGGCGGGCATCTATTCGCTCATCGATTCCACGCCAGAGCCGGACGCAGAGTTCGGTTCGGCTTTCCACGTGTTCATTCCTTGGGTGGTCCAGTGGGGCTACAGCTGGGCGCGCTCTGGCCGGCAGTTCATAGCGGACGGTACCTTCATAAACATACGCGCGTTTAGCCTACCGTACGCGGATTACGCGGGCAGCTTTAGCGACAATCCGTTTACGCTCCGGGTTACGCAGCGTCCGTTCCCGCGCGCGCAGGCGCCCGCCGCTTTACCAGTGCCGGAATCGAAACCCGTGCTAACACCTGACTTAAAGCCCTATATGCCGGATACGGTGCAATCATTCTCTTCCATTGCAGATGCTACGGGTGGCTTACGCGAGTATTCGCCTAATCCGGAAGACATAATCCCGGCGCTGGACCGTATCCTGTCGAGCGTACAGGGGCAGGAACTGGATCTGGTGCTGTGTTTAGACACCACGGAATCCATGGCCGACGATATCGACGCGGTGCGGGCCGGCTTGCCCGAACTTATCGCCCGCCATGCGGCCAGGTTCCGAATTGTACGTTTTGGTCTTGTGCTGTACCGGGACTACTACGAGGACTATGTGGTGAGCCGCTCGGATTTTACTTCGGACCAAGCCTCTTTTATGCGCGAGGTGAACCGGGCCAGAACCATGGGCGGCCGTGATATACCGGAAGCCGTGTACGAAGCCTTGTACGAAGCCTTGAGCGGCTATGCGTGGAGCGCATCCAATCGCGTCATCGTGCTTATAGGAGACGCGCCGCCCCATCCCATACCCCGGGGGAAAATAGACAAAGCGATGACCTTGGCAAAGGCTAAGGAACTGAACGTTAGGATGGATGTCATTATCCTGCCACATTAAAAATTCCGGTTTACAACACCGGGTATGTCGGGATACTATCGACTGCTATAATGGGGGAATATTGATGGCTCGACGACATGGCCACTGGGCCGACAGGCTTTTAGCCGAACGGCTGAACGCACGCAGCTGCGCGGTGTTAGGCTCCGCGTTCTTCATGCTGTTTCTCCTATCCCCCGCACCGATGATGTCCGGCTCAGGCTCCGGTAGCGTCGACGCAAGCGCACCGGAAATGGTCCTCTTGCTCGATTTGAATTCCGAAGCAGCCGAAGCGCCCCCCGATGAAGGCTTGTATTACACGGTGCACCAGGTGCAAAAGGGCGATACCGTTTCGGACATAGCATCGCGATTTGGCGTTACCGTAGATGCAGTCGTTACC
>JAKQNL010000270.1 GCA_029565815.1 Spirochaetota bacterium
CATACCAGCGGACGGCTGTATTCCATATCGGGCCAGCCGCCGAACGTGATCAACCTTCTGGATTGCTGCCCGTTCTTCCCGCGCTGCGACCGCGCCATGGACACCTGTAAGTCCAAATACCCGCCGGTCATGGACCTGGGAAAAGGCCGGGCAGTGTCCTGCTGGCTGTACGGAGAGGGGAAATAAATGGATAACAACGAGAACCTGCTTGAGGTCCGCGGCCTTAAGATGCACTTCCCCTTCAACACCGGATCCCTGTGGACCAAGAAGAAGGGCTATATCTACGCGGTAGACGGAGTAGACCTTTCCATAAAGAAAGGCGAAACCCTTGGCCTTGTGGGCGAATCAGGCTGCGGTAAGTCCACTACCCTTCGGGCAGTCGCGCAGCTCCACAAGCCTACCGCCGGCAAGGTGATGCTTAAAGGCAAAAACCTGGTTACCCTGCCCAAGCACGAGCTTTTGGCAGCGCGCAAAGACATGCAAATCGTGTTCCAGGACCCCTACGCGTCCCTGAACCCGCGTATGACCACCCGCGACGTCATAGCCGAGCCTATGCGCATTTTCAGCAAAGCCGGCCTTATCACCATGACCAAGGTAGAGATCGACGAGCGCGTGGAGCAGCTCATGGAGCGCGTTGGCCTGTCCCGCTACTTCAAGAACCGCTACCCACACGAGTTCTCCGGTGGCCAGCGCCAGCGCATCGGCATAGCCCGCGCTTTGGCCCTGCGTCCCGACCTGGTGCTCTGCGACGAGCCAGTATCCGCCTTGGACGTATCCATCCAGTCCCAGATACTGAACCTGTTTAAGGACCTGCAGGACGAGTTTGGGCTTACCTACATGTTCATCGCGCACGACCTGGCGGTTATCCAGTACATATCTACCCGCATCGCGGTTATGTACCTGGGCGTCATCGTGGAGATATCCGACTCTGCGGAGCTGTACAAAAAGCCACTGCACCCATACACGCAAGCGCTTTTGTCCGCAGCGCCCATCCCCGACCCGAAAGTGGAAAAAGAGCGCAAGCGCATCATCCTTACCGGTGACGTGCCATCGCCCGACCGCAAGCGGACCGGATGCTACTTCTACGACCGATGCTCGCACCGCATGGACAAGTGCAAGAACTCGGTTCCGACGCTCAAGGAAGCCGGTCCTGGCCACCAGGTAGCCTGCTACCTGTACCACGACCCAGCTTAATTGGAAAAGGGTAGTGCACGACCCAGCTTAATTGGAAAAGGGTCGTGCATGACCCGGCATACGAAAAACCCGCCCCAGTTTGGGGGCGGGTTTTTTGTTGCCTGCCCCGAAGCTTATGGGGATTCCCCCGTAGTGCCCCGAAGCTTATGGGCACTAGGCTTTTGCACTATGCACGACGGTGATATTATGCTTCTGATATTTCAGCTATGTCGAAGGAGTGCTCATGGATAGCATCGAAACTAGAAGCCTATTCCCTGTCACCACGCACTGCATCTACCTCAATAATGCGGCGGAATCTCCGTTAAACAACGCGGTTTGGGCAAAGCTCGAGGAATATATCGAGTCGGCTTCCTGCACGCCGCATAAGAAGCAGAGCCCTCGAGAGCAGCTACGCACACAACTTGCTACAATCCTTGGGGGGCTGGCAGACGACTATGCGCTGATACCCAGTACCGCCATGGGCATAGGTACTGTAGCTGCCGGCTTCCCGTGGAGAGCAGGCGATAACGTGGTACTGCCAGGCGGCGAACACTGGAGCAATACCTTCCCCTGGCTCTTACTCCAAGAACGGGGTGTACAGCTTCGCATTGTGCAGCCTGGCAAGGATCATCGTATCGACCCGGGCGAAATACAAAAAGCCGTCGATAATAAAACGCGCATTCTGGCTTGTGCCGCGGTCCGGTTCAATTCGGGCTTCCGGGCAAATTTACGAGCTCTGTCGGCTATTGCCCATGCTAACGGCGCCCTCTTTCTGGTGGATGCGATTCAGGCAGCCGGCGCGTGTCCTATCAATGTAGTCGATGACGGCATCGACATTATGGCTGGAGCCGGTTTCAAATGGCTTTTGGGCATGCACGGCACAGGCTACCTGTACCTGAACGAAAGAGCCAGGAGCATGGTACAAGCTGTGCTGCCGGGTATGTTCGCCGCAGAGGACAATCTAGATGAACTACGTTGGTTAGCAGGTAGCAGGAAGTACGAATCAGGCACCCTGCCCTATGCCCTGTTTCACGCATGGACGGCTGGACTCGAAGTGGTGCAGTCGATCGGGGTCGACTCGATCTACAAGCGCAACCTGGAACTGAGCGCGCGCATCATCGATGGGCTTACAGCATCTGGTCTTAGCGTGCTGTCGCCGCACAACAAGGAGTCCGAACGCTCTGCCATCGTGGTTGCCGACAGTGGTGATGCACAACGGAACAAGGCTATTCATCAAACGCTTTTAGATGAAGCTATTATAACGACGTTTCGCGCTGGCGTATTACGGATTAGCCCTAATTTTTACAATACCGAAAGCGAGATAGATCAGTTCCTTAACGCTGTCAGGGCGGCTGTTTAGGCCGCCCCGGCAGTATGAATTTTTAGCGCGTGATTTTTCTGGATTCAATATAGAAGCGTTTCTCCGGAGCCTCGCCCATGGAGAAGGTCTTTCTGGGCA
>JAKQNL010000182.1 GCA_029565815.1 Spirochaetota bacterium
CGGCTGTAGCCTGTCTGTGTTGATAATAAGATCGACAAATCCATAGCTGTCGGTATCGATAGTGTATATATCCAGGTACCGAGCGTGGTCGCCTTCATCGCGGCGCTTTGTTTGTTCCAGAACCGATTCCAAAGAGCCGCCTTCTCGCTTGTGTATCCTGGCGGCCCGAACCTCCGGGGACGCATACAGGTACACCGACAGCTGCGCATCGGGAAGCATCCACACGGCAAGCCTAGAGCCAATGACGCTAGGCCCTTTGCGCGCAAGTTCCACCTGGTGCGCGTCCAGCTTGCGGTCCCAGCTTGGGTCGCTGGATGCTAGCTGCAACAGCTGGCTAAGCTCCATGCCTACATCCTGGGCCATGTTCCGCAAGGTGTAATTGATGAGGCTGCGTCCCAGGCGCTCTGCAAGCAAACGGGACACGGTGGAATTGCCGCAGCCGCTCTTGCCGGAAATGGCAATGATCGGAGCGTTGTGGGCTTGGTTCATTCCACGTTCCTTACCTGTTCACGTAGGTTTTCTATGGCGTCTTTCATGGCGATGACCAGGCTCGATAACTCAAACTGTGAACTTTTGGAGCCTATCGTATTGGCTTCCCGGTTCAGTTCCTGGCAGATGAAGTCCAGCTTCTTTCCGCACATGGCTTGGGTCATTGCGGACCGGAATGCGTCCAGGTGGAAACGCAGGCGTACCAGTTCCTCGTTGATGGTGTGCTTTGCAAGATAAGCCGCCGTTTCCGCCAGTATACGGTTTTCGCCGGCTGCATCCCCAAGTAGTTCCACAAAGCGCTTACGTAAATCTGCTGCCATTGCTGCATCCGCGCTTGGAGCCAGCTCCTGGGCCTTAAGCACTGCATCCTCTAGGATAGCCAGTTTTGCTTCCATATCCTTTGCCGTGTGTTCGCCCTCTTTTTGCCGCGCTTGCTGGAAATCCTTTAGGCAGGTAGACAGTGCTGGCTCCAGTACGGACCATAGCTGCCCTTCGTCCGCGTCCCGCTCAAAAGCCATTAGCCCGTCCACGGCCATAAGGTTGGACAGCGACAGGGAAGCGTCTATACCGGCGTCGCGCGCAAGTTGGCGTAAGGCTATGGCCATAGCCTGTGCTGCGCTGGAATCCACCGTTACCCGCATGGGCACAAAGGATTGGCTGACGCGTACCGATAGTTCAACTTTGCCCCTTCCTATAAGCGATGCCAGGAGCTCCCGCACCCGCTGCTCTACTGGCGCAAGAAAAGCTGGCATGTTTACGGATAGTTCTAGGTAGCGGTTGTTCCAGCTTTTTATGGCTAGGCTTGCGTTGAATAAAGGCGACTCAAGGCGGGCGGATCCGTAGCCGGTCATGCTGTTCATGCTTGTTTTCCTTCTATTTTTTGCAGTTCTGCATACAGGGCGTTTCCAAGCTGCCAGTTGTCCCCGGCACCCATGGTTATAAACAAATCATCTGCTTTCAGCGTGCTTTTTAGATATGCCAGGGCGTCCATAGGCTTATCAAAATAGGAAACCTTGGCTCCGTGGGCAGCCGTAGCTTCCGCCAGGGCCTTGCCGTCTATGCGCGTATCGGGTGTTTCCCGGGCCGACGCGTAAATAGCGTGCATGATTACCTCATCGGCGTCGGAAAACGAATCGGCAAATTCGTCAAACAGCGCGGCGGTACGCGAATAGGTGTGCGACATGAAGTCCGCAACAATACGTCGATTTGGATGGAATTCGCGCAAGCCGGCCAGTGTAGTCCGTATCGCGCTTGGATGGTGGGCGTAGTCGTCCATAACCAACACGCCGGCAGCACGGCCTATGATCTCGGATCTTCGCTTGGTGCCCGCAAACGATGCAAGCGCAGTTCGCACGTTGTGGATCAGAGCCGGCTCATTGGCTATGCCCGCTTGGCTCAGCATATCCATGCAGAGTGCTAGAGCTCCTGTTGCGTTTAAGGCCAGGTGCCTGCCCGGAAGCTGCATGGAGAAAGCTTCGCTAAAACCGGCCAGGCGGAATTCTGCACGGCCGGAAGCCACTTGGTACGATTCGATACGGTACGGACCATTTGCGGTAAAACCGTAGGGTATGACGGTTGGCCCCGCATTCATGCGGCTCAGGGCGTCGCGGGCTCCTGCATCGTCTGCGCAGTACACAAGCGTTCCGTTTGCCGGCAGCGTGTTCAGGTATTCTACAAAGGCATCCCGGATGGAATTGTAGTCCGGATAGTAATCCTGATGGTCGCTTTCTACACTGGTAAGCAATATGCGCTGCGGATGAAAATTGAGGAAGTGCCGCCGGTACTCGCAGGTTTCCGCTATAAAAAATTTGTCGCCAAGGTGCAGGGTTGAGCGATTGCCGAAACTGCTTACAGCCGACGCCGACAGTATCGTTGCAGGTAATCCAAGCGCTTCTGCTATACATCCTGCAATGGCCGTTGTCGTGGTTTTCCCGTGCACGCCGCAAACCCCGGCCGAACTTCTGCTGGCCGATAGCATGCCAAGGGCCTGGGGGTAGCTTAGCACCTGTATGCCCAGTTCGCGCGCTTTGAGCAATTCCGAATGCGCGTCTGGCTTATAGGCTGCGGAATGTACCACAAGGTGTAGACCGGCTTGCACATTGGCAGCGCCAAATGGCTGTACCAGAATGCCCAGTTCTGTAAGGATACGGTCGGTGTAAAACGGTTCGGCCACATCGGAACC
>JAKQNL010000303.1 GCA_029565815.1 Spirochaetota bacterium
TCCAAGGCAAACGTAGCGCTCGCCGAACACGCAAAGAGGACGGATAGCCACAGTAGGCGCGCTCTGTTCATAACTGCTCCTTGATGGACAGAAGGTCTTCCCGAGAGCTATCGCCATCCAGCGCTAGGGCGGCACGATCCAAAAGCTCGGCTCGCTTTTTTAACTCGTTAAGGACCCGATTTTTTGCTTCGGTTACCGGATCGTTGTCATCCGTTCCAAAGCGTCGCTCGGTGGATTGGTCGTCCAGTTCCTTAAGGTACAGGTCTGCAAGTTCTATGCATTCTTCGACCGCGTTGTCCGCTACCGGATCGAGGGAACCGCTACGAGCCCTAACCGAAGCGTATGCAGCCGCTTTTAACGATACCTGCTGCATGGCTTCTGCCACCTCGAGATCCGGCATGCGTATGCTGGCCAGACGCATGGATGTGCGCTTTATGCTCTCCAGCCCGGCTTTTGCCGCATTGGTAAGCGCGCGTTCTTTTTCTGCAATGGCCGCTTTAGGGCCTACACCGCTTACGAGTGCCAGGACTGCTACTGTTACAGCCGAGGCTAAGCCCAACCCAAAGCCAGCCAGTAGCCCAAGAGGTTTTGCCGCTAGCGCGCCAGCAACAACAGCAAGGGCTATATTCACAAAACCATAGGTAGAGCGGGCGTATAAACGCAGGTATTCGGTCACTTTCATAGTAGATACTGTATTCCTCACGTAGCAGCTGTGCAACTCTCATAGTATGAAGCTTTTCTAGTGTTACGAAGCTTTGGGATATGCTTTCTGCAATATACGAAAAACCATACCATGCCTAGCATTAAGAATAAAATTTAAAATAATTCCTTATTAATTATCTATAGAACAGGGAATTAACTATAAGCTATCCCAAAGGTTCATAACACTAAGCCTTAATCCAAGACAGTAATTTCCACACGGCGGTTACGTGCCCGGTTTGCTTCGCTGTCGTTGGGGGCAATGGGATTGTCTGCGCCAAGGCCTCGGTACCTAAACCGCGATGCCGGAATGCCCCGCGCAACCAGCTCGTCCACTATGCGCTTGGCACGCTGTTCAGACAACGTATACTGGCCCACCGGGTTACCTACATCGGCAGCATGGCCTTCCACCAAAAAACTTCGCTCGCCCAGGGCACGTAAAGCGCTAGCTATGATATCCAAGCGCTCCGTTTCCCCGGGCAATAATTCCGGCGAGTCAGCGACAAAGCGAAGATCGTATAACAAAAGGACGATGCCCCGGCCGCTTTGCGCAAGCTGGTACGCAGCTTGGCCGGATGAGCTTACCACGGGCCCAGCCCCCGATATTTCAGGAGGCGTGCTAGCAATGCCGGAGGGCGCGCCTGCTATACTGGAGGGCGCGCTCGGTGTTCCGGTGGGCGGGCCAGCAACTCCGGGGGGCACTCCCGTTGCAGTTGTAGGCGCACCAGATCCAGAGCTTGCGCCTGCTACTGCGCCCGTAGCTGGGACTGCATCGGCAGCGTGAACCGATCCGCCAAGCATGGTCGCTACGGCGAGTCTGTCTTGGGGCAGGCTGCCTTTATGGAAGTGGAGGATAAAACCTTTCAGTCTAACGTTTGCGCCGCCTGCAAAACCATACAGTTCATCGACGCTTTCGCGTATAAATAAGGTTGCGCCGCTGTAGGGATCTATGAGGATATCTGCCTGCCGTGAGCCTGTAGCGGACAGCAGATTCGGGTCGCCCTTTGGATCGCTGCCACGGTAGCGGATTGCGTATCGGGCGCTGATAGCCAGTGCAGGCTGACCGGCCCAGCTGCTTTCTCCTTTGTACTGATACTCCACGAGCACCGGAACGCGAGACGGAGCTGCATCCACTTCCGGCTTGAGGACTACCACGGCTTCTGCCATCCAGCTGTCCCCAATCGCAACAGCCTGGGGTGGCGCTACCGGTACGCCGCGCAAAATCGGATAGCCCGGATCGTGCTCAAACACGACCTTACCGGAAACGGACACGGTAAATGCAAGCCTTTGGCTGTCTTCCACAAGCCGAGCGTATTGACGCATGTCATGGATAGTGCCGCCCAAAACCAATACATCGCCATCGTAACGCACCGTATCACCGACAACGCTTCTATCCAGTTCCAGCCTTGCTTCCCGGTAACTGTGGCCCACGTAGCGATCGTTTTCGTATCGAGAAAAATCCGAGCGCTCGGTAATGACAATGCGGCCATCGGGCGGCATGAAGGGCAAAAGCTTTCCTGATTCGTCCACAAGCTGCGCATGGACAGCCACGGAAGCTGTGCATGCAAACATGAATGCGACTATGCGTTTTTGTGCGCGGAAAAATTTCATAGCTTTGGATACCCTGCAACGGCTGCCATGCGCGAAAATGCATGCGCTCCCTGTCTGCGATAGCTACCCATGTCTGTTCGGCATGCAGTGCAGTCGTCGCTACAGGCTATATCACACAAGCCTAGCTTTTCGGCTATAGCGAGGTTTGCCTGTTTCAGATCGAGCCGTTTGGTTCCGTCCTCGTGCTTGACCGCGTCTGTGCCCCAGTTGTTTGCAAATAGCTTGGCTCTATCCTCGTCTACCGCATAGCAGCAGCTGCCTATGCACGGCCCAAGCAGCGCTGTGATGTTGGACGCTGTACTGCCCCAGCAGCGCGCCATGAGTTTTACCGCGTCTTCGAGGATGCCAGTGCCCTTCCAGCCGGAATGGAGTACGCCAAAAGCTCCAGACTCAGCATCATATATAAAAATGGGCATGCAGTCTGCAACGGTAAGCACCACGGCCATATCCGGATTGTCGCACAGGATACCGTCGGCTTGTACGCCGCTCAGCTCATGTGGCTTGGATGCGCGTACTACCAGGCGGGAATGAACCAGCTGTACGGCAAGCGCGGATTTCGGATCAAAGCCGACCGATGCTAGCCAGGTATCGCGAAGGGGGTTGCCCACTTCGGGCCGGTATTCCATATCGCCAGAAGCCAGGGTGCTCAGGATAGCTTCTGGGCCTGTTGAGCCAAGCTGGCCAAGCATGAAAGCGCTGCCCTCTTTATTCGGTCGAGCAGAGCAATTCATAACCGTATCTGCTCGATGCCAAGTGCCGCTCGGCACAGCTCCGACAGAAGGAACACAGCCTTTTCGAAGCGGTCTTTTGCGGTATCCAGGTTCTTCTGAAAATCCTTGTTAGCCTTGCCTTGTAGGCGCGACAAATTAGACAGCGAATCGTATTGTCCCCTGGCCTCGCCTGCCAGTATCGCCCTGATGATAAGCTGTAGGCGTGCCATGGCATCGCCTGCCCGCTTGATAAGCGCTTCCGCCTCGGTATCGGCCGCCTGTATGCAAGACTCGATCTTCCTGCGCTTTATCTGCACGGGTATCAGTTCTGCCTTAGCCCGAGCATAGGCCAAGCCAAGTTCTCCGTCGGCTGCAACCCTTTTGTCCAGCGTTTTTAGCGCGTCTCCGGTTTGCAGAATTGCGTTATAGGCGTCGGTAAAGTCCACCCGGTTGTCACGTTTGTAAAACTCGCCCTCTAAGAGAACCACTTTAAGCACGCGGTTTATATCGTTAAGGAAAACGTGGTGATAAAAAGCTTCCAAAAACCGCAGGGCCTGAACATACCGAACCGGTGGAACTGTATCGCTACCCTCCATGGACAGGTGTTCAAGCATTGACGGGCCAGCATTGCCGACCATGTAGCGCATGTCCGCTTCCAGCTGCGCAAGCCTCCGCTCAGTCGACCAGCGTTGCCAGCGCCTGTCTATCCTGTCCTTCCAGTATGACTTGTAGATTGCATACCAATCCTCGCCGCCGGATACAGGGCCAAGCTGCTTTTTAGGATCTTCATAGGCTAGTTTTACGAGTAAAGCCATAGGCACGCGTGCGTTGAACGATCGTATGGCCTGGAGGGCCTTTTCTGCCTGCCCTAGTTCTTTCTTGACCGCAGCATCCAGGTCAAAGTTCTCGTTGCCCATATCTTCGCCCATGGAAAACGCTATCATGGATTCCATAAGGCGGGCAGACGGTGTTTCTAGCGCCGACAGTATCTCGGCCAGATCCGACAGCTGTTCGGAGATTGCAAGCACGGACAGCTCCTTGCGTCCGTTTTGAGCCGGACGGAACTGGCCCAGAAGACGGTCGTACAGGAAGGCGGACAGGCGCTTGAGCGCGTGCAGGTTGCGCACGTCGTGCAACATGGACCTGCGGCTGTCCTCGTCGATATGGGACATGGCGGTTTCGAAGGCTGCATTCACCGCCGTACGCACATCCGATTCCTCCGCCAAGGCATTGCGCTGGCTGAACACGTACGGGTCGGCATCGCTGGTAAGCTCGTCGTGCACCCGCTCGAACTGAAGCGAACCCAAAAACGCAAAAAACGGCCCCCGGCTTTTTTCCAGGGTACGGTCCAAAAGTTCGTAAAAATAGCGGGCAGCCTGGCGCAAGGACGACAGCTCGGTATGGAAGGGCTCCAAAAG
>JAKQNL010000334.1 GCA_029565815.1 Spirochaetota bacterium
GTGTTTTTCGGCGTCATGGTAGGCGAGCAGGGGCCAAGCCTCCTTGAGTATAATGTTCGCTGGGGCGACCCGGAGACACAGTCCATCCTGCCGCTTTTGGATTACGACATTGGAGACCTGTTTGAAGCTGTTGCCCTTGGCGATATTTCCAACCAGCGGCCAAGCTTTCGCGATGGATCCGCGGTCGGCATAACCATTGCCGCTCCGGGCTATCCGGGCAGTTATCCGACGGGTATTCCTGTTCGGAGCATGCCAAAGCCTAGCGCCAACCACCTGGTGTTCCACGCGGCCACGAGCAGGTCCCACGACGGTACGGTGCTAACCGGCGGCGGCCGTTGTTTTACTGCAGTCGGTCTTGGCGACGACTATTTCAAGGCTCATGCTGCGGCCATGGATGCGGCCATGAAGGTGGAATTTGACGGAGCTTGGTACAGGCCGGATATCGGCAAAAACTTTTTTCTGGATTGATTACTTGAGACGGTATCGCGGGGCGCACTAGCGCCCCGTTTTTTATGGAGCCCAGGCTCGTGCGGCTTTCTTTCCGAACCATGCGTAAATGGCTGCAGCCCGGTTTCCGAAGCTGTCTTCAAGTTTGCCGCGCATACCGGGAATCATGGCTGCCCGAGCGCTGGACACTGCGTAAAACAGTATTGCGTCGTCGGCGTTGATCATAAGTATCCGTACGCTTACTTTTTCCGGACCAGCAACCGGCACAATGCCGTAGCGCATCGCTGTAAGGTTGACGCTTGTGAACAGTAGCCAGTCGGAACCGGAAACCAAATCGATGCGGTATATGTTGTCCCCAAAGGACAGGTCTTTTTGGCGCGCGTACAGGCGTTCCGAAGCGGGCAACATGCTCTGAGCCTGGTCGGGGATACGCGTTTTTCCGTCCGGGCCGCTTACCAGGCTGGATTGTTCGTAGAACAGACGCATTTTTCCACGGCTTTCCGACCAGTATTCTATGCCCTCGAGTGATCCTATTGCCCGCATGATGTTATAAATAGATAGCAAGTTGCCTTTAGAAGATCCGACAGGTTTTTTCCAGGAAAACAGGGCTTCCACTATTACATCCGGGTTTTCCGCGGTCAGCATTGTTTTGAGGCCTGCCACCGCTGGGTGGATGACGCCAAGGCTCAACGCTGCCTTGGAGCCGGTTGACGATGCACGCGCTTCGCCTGCTGCGGCCAGTGTTGCCATAGTTTCGCTACTGAGGAATGAGCTTAGCGGTTCCGCCGTTAGGCTTGAGGAAACAATGAGCGCAAATAAGCACAAAAAAATCCGTCTCATAGAACTACCGCCATTACGATAAGGATCAAAGCACAGAGCCACAAGGCTCCTATGACTATCGCTGCTGTCTTGCCCCAGGATGTACCGCCGCCGAAACCGGCCTCTTTGGCCTTTGCTCGGAACTCGTCCATAAGCTGGCTCGGAATCATGCGTACCGCAAGCGCCACACCCAGGGGAACAATGAGAAGGTCATCGAGGTAACCAAGTATCGGGATAAAATCCGGAATCAGGTCTATCGGGCTGAGCGCATAGGCTACCACTGCTATGGCAAGCACTTTTGCATACCACGGCGTTCGCTTGTCCACGGCGGCGTAGTACAGGCTGGCTGTTTCCTTGGCCAGGGCTGCCATTTTTGCTTTGAATTTTTTAAGCATGATGGTTACCGGTCTCCGCCAAAAGCATGTCCGGTAGCGCATACAGGTCTTGTACGCCGTCCACCAGCACCGCACCCATGCCCAGGGCCAAGGGTTCGGCCAGGTCCACGTCGTATCGGTCTCCTATGGATACGCAGGCCGAAGGCTGTGCGCCGCAGAGCCTGGCGGCCTCCAGGTAGGGCTGTGGTGCAGGCTTGGATACATGCGTATCATCCAGGCAAACACGCACCGGGAACAAGTCTGCAACGCCTAGGGCTTCTAGGGTAGCTAGAGCGATAGCACGCGGGTTGTTGGTAACCACAGCCAGGGAAAAGCCGGCAGTAGCCAGCTGCTGTAATGCAGCGCGCAGGCGCATGTCCGGTTTTAGGAAGAGATCCGGTTTGATAAGCAGCGTGCGCCACTGGATGCTGGTTGCTGTGTTGACGCCCAGGGCAGCCATTGCGCTGCCCATGCTGGTCTTCTTGCCGGATGTCTCGAAGATGGCTGCCTTGCTGCGTGCAATTTCGCTTTCGGCTTTACTAATGCTCCAGCCCCGCGTAGTGGCTAACTGGTGCACCAGCACATCGCTCTGGTGCTTTGCGTAATCCGCATTGCTGTACAGCGTTCCGTCCACATCAAAGAGGAGGGCGGTTGCGCCTTGTGGAATCCTATACAGCTTCATAGCCAGCCTTTATGCATCCTCGGCCGGCCTTACAGCGGCAGGCTCGGCTGGGCGTGGTGCTGGGCGTACGCGGCCATGGCTTTCTTAATCTTCCTCGATATGAGCTCGCGGTTGTCCAGCATGGGCGACAGGCTGCGGTTGTGGTGCAACAGCGATATGATCTGCGCAAACAGGGTGGTAACATCGGCCTCTATGTACCACTCTTTTTTCAAGAGTTCGTCATGGTGGATAGCATTGGTGCCTATGATGCGATAGAAGTAGCCTTCTTTGTACGCTTTGTCAAAATCGTCGATGGCCTTGCCGGAAAAGAGGGGCAGTGAAATGGCGCAAATGACTTTTGCAGCTCCTTGATCGCGCAGGTAGCGCATTGCTTTAAGGAGTGTGCCGCCGGTGCCAAGCATGTCGTCGGCCATGAATACGTTCTTGCCCGATATGTCTCCAAGGAGTTTCATCT
>JAKQNL010000348.1 GCA_029565815.1 Spirochaetota bacterium
TCGATCTGCGAATAGTCGGCTGATATAAGTGTATAACCTTTTTGTGCGACAAAGGCAGCCCTGATGCGCCGGCCTTCTTCTTCGCGCACCGGTATGTTCTGCAAGTTTGGATCCCTGCTGGACAGCCGGCCGGTTGCGGCCCCGGTTTGCACAAAGTGGGTGTGTATGCGCGGGTCTTTATTCGCCAGTTCCACAAGAGCGTCCACATAGGTGCTCTTCAGTTTTTGCATGGTTCTGTGCCTCAGTATCAGCTGCGGCACTGGATCCTCGCGGGCCAGTTCTTCCAGTACGGAAATGTCGGTGGAGTATCCGGTTTTGGTTTTTTTACCGCTTGCTAGTTTCCGCTCAACGAACAGCACTTCCTGCAGCTGTTTGGGAGAGTTCAGATTAAACTCATGGCCTACCAGTTTATACGTTTCTTCCTGAACCTGTGCAAGCTCCTTGTCCAGTTCCGAACCGAAAGCAAACAGCTGCGCTGCGTCCACCATGATGCCGTTTCGTTCCATGGATGCAAGCACCCTAAGGACAGGCATTTCTAGATCGGTGAACAAAGCCAGTAATCCGGTATCTGCCAACAGCGGCTCCATGAGCGCTTTAAGCCGCATGCACAGGTATGCGTCTTCGGATGCGTATGGTGCGGCTTTTGCTAGTTCAAAGCTGGAAAACGGCGTACCTTTTGGGCCAAGCTCGGCGTAGGGGCTGCCGCCAAAACCCAGGTAGCTTTGGCCCAAGGCTTCCAGTTTTAGCGAGTCCCGCTCCGGATCCAGGAGCCACGCTGCTATCATGGTATCCCAGGGCGTGCACGCAATGGGGCATCCCCAGTTTTCCATAATGTGCATGTCGAATTTCAGGTTCTGTCCGACAACGGTGAGCGTTTTATCCGCAAGTAGCGGCGCAAGTATGTTCCTAGCTTCATCCTCGTTTATGAGGCCGGCTTCGGGCGCTTTAAGGGGAACATAGCATCCGCCTTTGTCATCCACCGCAAGCGAAAAACCAACGGGTAGTTCGCGCATCTCGTCGAGGGAATCGGTTTCGCAGTCGAAGGCAAAGGTACCGGCTTTTTTTGCGTTTTTTACCCAACGGCTTAGACTTGCCGCATCACGGACCAGTTCACAGTTTCCTGCACGGCTGTAATGCTCCGGGATTTTTTGTGTTTGTGGTAGCGCGAACAGTTCACCCGGCGGCGGGCTGTTTTCCACAATGCCTCGAACAGGACTGTGCATAGGCGCAGCGCTTCTGTGTTCCGCTACCGAATCCAGTTTGTCCAAGCCATCGGCAACGCGGCGGCTTGCAAGGCTTCGCATGCCTTCCCGCATGAACACCGCGCTGGCGGCGTCTTTGTTTAGGCTATGCACGCTAAGCGCATCCAGGTTTTGTACGCCGGTTGGCGCATCCATGTCCAGCGTTATAAGCTTGCGCGACAGAAAGGCGCTGTCCTTGCCGGCCAAAAGCTTAGCGCGGACCCCGTCTGGCTTGATCGTATCGATATTCTCCCAAATTGCGTCGAAGGACCCGTACTGGGCCATGAGTTTAGCTGCGGTTTTGTCACCGACGCCAGGCACCCCCGGCACGTTGTCGGAATGGTCACCTGTTAGGGAAAGATAATCAAGGATTCGTTCCGGGCTCACGCCCCATTCCGCCTGTACCTCGGAAGGGCCTATGCATTTCCATCCCGTATCCTTGTCAGGCCTAAGGGCAAGCACCGAGCCACCAACCAGCTGTAAAAGATCCTTGTCGCCGGAGACGATATAGCATGGGCGGTTTTCGCTTTTGCATCGGTCTGCCAAAGCGGCTATGAGGTCATCGGCTTCGTACCCGTCGGCCCGCAAAAGGGGAACGCCTAAAAGCTTAAGGATTTCCTCGACAAGCGGTATCTGATCGTATAAATCCTCTGGAGTCTTTTGCCGGGTCGCCTTGTACTGTTCGTACATCGTGTGCCGGAAGGTGGGCGTTCTGGAATCGAAGACGGCAGCCATGGCTTTTGGCTGGTATTGATCCCATAGCTGGAATACGCTGCGAAAGAATCCGAATGCTGCGGATACGTTCTGGCCCTTTGGGTTACGCAGCGGTTTGGCCAAAAAGGCAAAATACGAACGGTAAATGAGCGCGTATGCGTCCAATAAAAATAAGCTGTCCATAGATGAAGCATACCCCCGCGAACCATCGGGAGCAAGGGAGTATGTTGCAGGGCACTACTACACAATGGATTAAGGGAACCTCTAAAAACTGAAGTTTTTAGAGGTCCATTATTGAAAGCTAGCCGTGAATATCCAGACTCCGTGGCTCGGCAGGTTCCGCATACACGCTTTTTTTCTTGGTATACGGGTTGCTGATTTGCATGATCTGGTGGCGCAGCATTTCCATGCGCTGCTTAAGGAGCGCGCGGTTTTCCTCGTTCTTGGCGACCACTTCATCTTTAAGGAGAGCCAGCGTCGATTTCAGATCGCTTATCCCGTCGGGTTCTGCACCGCGGTACGCTGCCCTATACATGTCTTCCAGGGGGTCTATGACTTTTTGTACTGCGAAAATTTCGGCAACGATGGACTGTTCCACTTCTACATGGGCAACCAGATCGTCAACATCGCCGTTTTCTATATCGCTTTTTTGCCGTGAGAGAACATCCAGGTAACTGTTGAATTTTTCGCGCTGGCGAACCAAGAGCTCACGAAAGCGTTTGAGTACCAAAACGCGTTGATCCAGTTCCGCCTGGCTTAGTTCTTTGCCTGCCGGCATATGCCTGTCTCGCCTAACCGGCTATGTTGACACCGGAGCCGCGCTCCGTGCCTGAGCCCTGGGTTTGGCTGGCAGCAATGGCCCATGCACCGCGCAGTTCTTCCAACATGGTACGAACCGCTCTGACCCTGGCTGGATCTTTGGCCATGTTTGCTTCGGTTAGCTCTTTGTTGAAGTACACGTACAGGGAAAACAGGTCTTTGGCTATCTGGCCGCCGGACTCGAAATCCAGGCTTGCCATAAGTTCGGTAACAATATCCCGAACCTTGCCTAAGGCTGCGTTTATTTTTTCTATGCTTGCAGGCTTCTTGGAGAGCTCGGGGCTCATGTATTCAACGGCCCTATCGCACTGCTTTACCGCTTCTTCGTAGAGCATGACGATTAACTGGCCCGGCCCCGCGGTTTTAATGCGGGTTTCCTTGTACGCAGACAATGGGTTCTGGTTCATAGCGTGGCCCCCTCCCATGGGTTTGCTTCCATTATCGGTTTCCGTTTTCGCAACTTGAGCGGAAAGCGACAGAAAAAGACGATAGGGTAGCTCTAAACCTGCATTATTTAGAGCTTCGCTCTTACTCGTCGGCCAGCGAACCGGTTTCGTGCCAGGTCTCTATCAACCTGTATGCGTTGTTGATGCGCGCGGACGTTTCGGTTGCTTTCTTTAAGGCTTCGGGAGAGTGCCCATGGCGGTCCGGGTGATGCTCCTTAAGGAGCTTTTTATAGGCTGAGCGTACCGATTCGAAGGGAGCGCCATACGATAGCCCCATGGTTTTGTATGCGTCCACCAGCTTTTTAGGCGGGCCGGATGGGCCGCTAGGACGAGCTCGTGCTGCTTCTTCTGCCCTGGCTCTAGCTTCTCGTTCTCTGGTCAAGCGTTCCTGCTTTTGCTTGTCGTCGTCGAGAAACGCATCCAGTTCATCCATCGCGTCATCCAGGAGCGGATCGCCTGATCGTGTGCTCTGCCCGGTTCGCGATCCCTGGCCAGAGCTGGATGGCTCTGTATCTATATCGTTATTTAACCATGATTTAAGGAGATTTCCTAACCTGTCAAAAATCTGATCCACCTACATCCTCCTGCGCCTGGTTAGTACCCGTTTGTGCGGCGTAATCCTAACAGGCCGAATATACTGTAATGCCAATGTCCAAAGCTAGGCAAGCTTTTCAGCCTGATGCCGCCCGTGCTATAGTCGCCAGTATGGCACGAGCTTCAAGCAAACAGTACGACGAATCAAAAATAAAGACCCTTTCTTCCTTAGAACACATACGCCTGCGTACGGGCATGTATATCGGAAGGCTGGGTTCCGGGCATAACCCAGACGACGGCATTTATATCCTTCTTAAGGAAGTGGTGGACAATTCTGTCGACGAGTACATCATGGGCGCTGGTAAACGCATTACGGTGAGCATCAAGGACGCTTGCGTTACTGTGCGTGACCGGGGCCGCGGCATACCTCTTGGGAAAGTGATCGAATGCGTATCGGTCATCAATACCGGCGCCAAGTACAACGACGATGTATTCCAGTTTTCGGTTGGCTTGAACGGCGTCGGCACCAAGGCAGTGAACGCGCTTTCAAGCTCGTTTCGCATCGTTTCGTACAGGGACGGGAAAAGTTTCGAGGCGGTCTTTGAGCGTGGCGTCCTAAAAAGCAAGCGCGAAGGTTCGCAGGGTAGGGAGAGTTCCGGAACCCTGGTTGAATTTACTCCTGATCCGGACATTTTTGGCGAATATTCGTATAACATGGAGTTTGTAGAAAAGCGCATGCGCCACTATGCGTACCTGAACTCCGGATTAAGCCTGGAGTTTAACGGCCAGGAGTTCCAAAGCGATGCAGGCTTACTGGACCTTCTGAAGGACGAAACAGGTGATGACGTAATCTATGAAACGGCATACTGGCGCGGTGATAAAATCGAGTTTAGCTTTACCCATACCAACAACTATGGTGAAGAATACTTCAGTTTCGTAAACGGTCAGTTCACTTCGGATGGCGGAACCCACCTGGCCGCTTTCCGCGAAGGTCTTCTAAAAGCGGTCAACGAATTCTTTCAGGCTTCCTACCGGGGCGAGGATGTTCGGGAAGGCATAGCCGCGGCGGTGGCCGTCAAAATCAAGAATCCTATGTTCGAAAGCCAGACTAAAAACAAGCTCGGTAACGGCGATATACGGCCGTGGATAATCCAGGAAGTTACGCGTGGCGTGGATGATTACTTCCGCCGCAATCCGCAGGCTGCGCGTTCTTTGCAGGAAAAAATCCAGAGTAACGAGCGGCTGCGCACGGAACTGGCTGCCGTAAAAAAAGAGGCGCGGGAAGCTGCCAAAAAGGTTGAGCTTAAGATACCCAACCTTAAAGACTGTAAGCTGCACCTGGACGACGGGCAAAAAGGCGAACTATCCACCATCTTTCTGACCGAAGGCCAGTCTGCATCCGGTTCCATGGTAAGCGCCCGCGATGTTATGACCCAGGCTATTTTCAGCCTGCGCGGCAAGGTGGAAAACATGTACGGCGACCGAAAGGCCGCCATTTACAAGAATGCGGAACTGTACGGGCTCATGAGCGCGCTTGGAATCGAGAACGGGCTTGAAGGCTTGCGCTACGGGCGCATCGTCATCGCTACGGATGCCGACTATGACGGCTTTCATATCCGCCTTCTTTTACTTACGTTCTTCCTGACGTTTTTTGAGGAGCTGGTAACCCAGGGCCGCATATTCATTCTGGAAACGCCGATATTCCGCGTCCGTAACAAAAAAGAAACCATGTACTGCTACAGCGCAAAGGAACGGGACGATGCTGCCAAAAGCCTTGGAGTAAGTGCCGAGATTACCCGGTTCAAGGGCCTTGGCGAAATTAGCCCAAAGGAGTTTGGCCAGTTCATCGGGGCTGATATGCGCCTTGTCACAGTTGATGTGCAAAGCCTTAAGTCCGTACCGGAAATCTTGTCGTTCTATATGGGAAAGAACACGCCGGAGCGGCGGGACTTCATCATGAAAAACCTTGTGAACGATTTGTAAGGGCGGGGGCAATGGCATACATAAAGACAATATTCCGTGAAAACTTTCTCTACTATGCAAGCTATGTGATAAAGGACCGGGCCATCCCGGATCTTGAAGACGGGCTCAAGCCTGTGCAGCGCCGCATCATGCATACGTTGTTCGAGGCCGACGACGGAAAATTCCACAAGGTCGCCAATATAGTCGGCTCATGCATGAAGTACCATCCGCACGGTGATGCATCCATCTATTCGGCTTTGGTGGTGCTTGCGAACAAGGATCTGTTTATAGACAAGCAGGGAAACTTTGGCAACCTGTTTACCGGTGACGAAGCTTCTGCGGCTCGATACATCGAGTGTAGGGCTACCGCTTTATCCAAGGATGTGTTCTTCAATCCAAAAATCACCGAGTATCAGGATAGCTACGACGGCCGTAACCGAGAGCCGGTTGTTTTTCCGGCAAAACTTCCCGTTGTGATTTTAACCGGCGCGGAAGGCATTGCGGTTGGCATGAGCACTAAAATACTTCCCCACAATCCGCTGGAAGTGATTGAAGCCGAGATTGCGTGCCTTCGGGGCAAGAAGTTTCGCCTCCTGCCGGATTTTCCTACCGCTGGCATCGTCGATGCGTCCCAGTACGAGGACGGCCAGGGTAAAGTTCGAGTACGAGCCGCCTTGGACTTAAGCGACCCAAAGCGCATTGTTATACGAGAATTACCCTTTGGCGTAACCACGGAAAGCCTTATAGCAAGCGTGGAAAAAGCGGCAAAGACCGGCAGGCTTAAAATAGCTTCCATTAGCGACTATACAACCGACAAAGTGGAGATAGAGGTAAAGCTTGCCCGCGGCGTGTACGCTCAGGAAACCGTCGATGCGCTCTACGCATTTACCCAGTGCGAGCAGAGCATCTACTGTAATCTTTTAGTAATACGTGACGGCCAGCCGGAACAGATGACGGTTACGCAGGTGGTGGAGTACCACGCAAAATCGTTATTGGGTATTCTTAAAAAAGAGCTTGAGCTTGAAATACGCGAACTGCTCGATGACATCCATGCGCGCACCCTAGAGCGCATTTTTATAGAAGAGCGGGTCTATAAAGCCATAGAAAATAAAAAGACCCAAGAGGCTGTGAACAAGGCGGTGTTTGACGGGCTTAAGCCGTTTGCCCAAGAGATCAAGCGGGATGTTAGCCTCGAAGACATAGAGCGGCTGTTGAAGATACCCATTAGGCGCATATCGCTCTATGACATAGAAAAAGCCAGGGCGGAAATGGACCGGCTTAAGGCTAAGCTGAAGGAAGCCAGGCACCACCTAGCCCACCTGGTGGATTATGGTATTGCGTGCCTAGAAAGCATTGCGGCAAAGCTAAAGGACAACTGGAAACGCAAGACCGTGGTGGAATCGTTTGAGAAAGTCGACATGAAAGAAGCTGCAAAACGCGACATCGCCATACGCTACGATAGGCAGGCTGGCTATGTAGGATCTAGCGTATCCGGCGGCGAATTCTTGTTTAACGCGTCTCCTTTTGACAGGCTTTTGGTAATACGGCGCAACGCGATTTATTCCGTGGTGGACTTGCCGGAGCGCTTGTTCGTAGACAAAGACATGGCGTACTGTGCCATCGCAGACAAGGATGCCCTGTCCAGCGTTGTGTTCACCGTGGTATATAAAGATAGCAAAAACGGCTCTGCATACATCAAACGTTGCACTATAGAAGCGTGGATCAACAACAAGGATTACCAGCTTATTCCGGAAAACAGCCAGCTCTTATGGTTTACCGCAGAACCACGCAAAGCCTTCTCCCTGCACTATGCGGCAAAGGCCAGGTTGCGTAAAGACCATGAAACATTCCGTGTGGAAGATTATCCAACCAAGGGCCTAAAAGCTCTTGGCGTTCGTCTGTCAACCAAAGAAGCGACGGAAGTGCTAGGCTTGGACGATAGCAATCTCTTTGATGCTGTAGAAACTAAAAAGAGAGCAAGCGCAGCTCAAAAAGCGGATGCAAGTCCAAAAACGAAAGCTACTGCCACGGCAGAAAGAACTACTAAGGCGGCACGTGGCACAAAGCCTTCTAAGGCGGCTGCTACAAAAAAGGCAAGCAAAAGCACGGTAGCTACATCTGCAGGAACCGCAAAAAAAACAGCCAAGAAGCCGGAGGCTCCAGCCAAAGATGCAGCAACAGGAAAGGCATCGGGCGGGCTTTTGGATAAGGCGAACAAAAAGCGTAAGGGCTAGGCAATGCTGGAATATCTTGCAAAAGAACGTGTAGCCGTTCTTGATGCCATGGATAAAGGTCTTGCATCTTCCATGGACGGCTTACCCTTTGGTCCGCTTGCTATCGATATGGGTCAACGCCTTCTGGATTACAGTAAGCGCGGGAAAACCATTCGCGGTTGTCTCGTGCGCCTAGGTTTTGAGCTATGCGGCGGCGATACGTCGGACCTTGTGCTTGCTAAGGCCTGCGCGGATGCAGGAGCAGCGATGGAACTCTTCCAGTCCGGTCTCCTTATTCACGATGATATTATGGATCGCGACGACACCCGTCGGGGTTCACCAACTATCCATGTTGCATACAAAATTGCGTTGGCTGATTTTGGCGCATCGGAATCGGATCACAACGGGCAGTCTTTAGCTATCTGCATGGGCGACATTGCGTACTTTGTTGCCTTTTCCATGCTGACCAGGCTTACTGCTCCTATGGATCGCGTTCAGAACGTACTGCGTTTGGCTGCCGACGAGCTTAGCCTGGTTTGTGTTGCGCAAGCTCGCGATGTAGCCAACGGATGCGGTACCGGGCTTTTTGGTCAGCCTGGAGAACCGAGCGAAGCGGACATACTGTCGCTATACCGGAAAAAAACAGGCCGCTATACCTTTAGCCTGCCGTTGGCCATGGGCGCAAACTTGGCTGGATCTTCAGCTCAAGCTCGACGTGCCCTGGAAGATGCTGGCGAACTTTTGGGTGTTGCGTTCCAGTTAAAGGACGACGAGTTGGGCATACTTGCAGACCAGGTTGCGCTTGGAAAGCCCCTTGGCTCCGACCTTCGCGAGGACAAAAAGACCTTGATCCGACAGCGGCTCCTTGCTCATCCTGCTACCAATTCTACAGTCAAAGCCATTTTCGGAAAACCGGATGCAGCCAAGTCGGAACTGGACATGGTACGCGCAGAAGCGCAGCGCTTGGGCATCATGGATGACATACGATACATTATGGCCCAATACAGCCAGAATGCTCTTGCATGCGCATCGCTGGTCCTTAAAGCTGCCCCAGGAGCTTCCGCGGATGTGTTCTGGCAGCTTGCGCAGTACAATCTGGCCAGAACCAAATAACCGTCAGACTTGACTCTTTTTTGCAGCTTTGCTATATTCGTCCCGTTCCTGAAAAGGACATTCCCCTGTAGCTCAGTT
>JAKQNL010000353.1 GCA_029565815.1 Spirochaetota bacterium
GCTTGGTAGCCAGGATGATATACGAACCATGGATGACGCCATGCAGACAGATGGCATGGTAGGGCTTGTGCTTGTGAAGGAAGATACCGAAAAACCGGTGGCAAGCGATTTACACCAGGTGGGCACCGTCGCAAAAATCGTCAAGCGCATCAACTTGCCCGATGGCTCGGTCAACATATTCATATCCACGCTCAAGCGATTTCGGATAAAAAAAGCCCTGTCCAAAGAGCCGCCCATAGTGGCTGCGGTGGAGTATATGTCGGACGAAGGCGAAGGCCCGGACGAGATAAAAGCCCTTACCCGGGCGCTCTTGTCGGAGATGAAGCAGGTATCGGAAAACAACCCGCTGTTCTCCGAGGAAATGCGCCTCAATATGATCAATATCGACCATCCGGGCAAGATAGCCGATTTCATAGCCAGCATACTCAACATAGACAAGAACGAGCAGCAGAAAATACTTGAGCTGTCCGATGTGCGCGAGCGCATGGAACGGGTGCTTATTTTCATCAAGCGCGAGCAGGAGCTGTTGCGCATACAAAAGCGCATACAGGGCGAGATAAACGACAAGATAGAAAAAAGCCAGCGCGAGTATTTTCTGCGCGAGGAGCTTAAGGCCATAAAGCAGGAACTAGGCATGCCAGCCGACGCAAAAAGCTCCGACTATCAGCGCTTTAAGGAAAAACTAGAAAGCTACGGTTTTTCCGGCGAGACCAAAGAGATGGTGGAGCAGGAGCTGGAAAAGTTCAGCCTTATGGATCCAAATTCCAGTGAATTTATTGTTACGCGCAACTGGCTGGAACTGGTTTCCAACCTGCCGTGGAAGGTGGAACCGGCTAAGGATTTTGACATGTCCGGCGCAAGGGCAATACTTGAAGCCGACCACTATGGGCTAAAAGACGTAAAAGACCGCATCATGGAGTACCTGGCTGTTCGCAAGCTTAAAAAAGACGCCAAGGGATCCATACTGTGCCTGGTCGGGCCTCCGGGCGTTGGCAAAACCAGCGTGGGCAAATCCATAGCCCACGCCCTTGGCAAGGGCTTTTTCCGCTTTAGCGTTGGCGGCATGCGCGACGAGGCGGAGATTAAAGGCCACAGGCGCACCTACGTCGGGGCGCTGCCCGGCAAGATTATCCAGGGCTTAAAAATTACCAAGAGCCGGGATCCGGTGTTCATGATAGACGAGATAGACAAAATGGGTTCCAGCTTTCAGGGCGACCCTTCCTCCGCCCTCCTAGAGGTACTGGACCCGGAGCAGAACCACGCATTCCGGGACCATTACCTGGATTTGCCCTTTGACGTGTCCAATGTGTTTTTTATCGTTACGGCCAATACCCTGGACACCATTCCTGCGCCCCTGCGCGACCGCATGGAAATAATACACCATGCAGGCTACGTGGATTCGGAAAAGCTGGAGATTGCAAAAACCTACCTGATACCCAAGAGCCTGGAAAAAAACGGCTTAAAGAAATCCCAGGTTAAATACACGCGCGATGCCCTGGGTGCTATAGCCGAAGGCTACGCCCGCGAAGCAGGCGTGCGCAATTTCGAAAAGCTTTTGGATCGCATCCACAGAAAAATTGCCCTTCAGGTGGTTGGTTCCGCAGCGGCTGCAAAGAAGCGCTACGAGGTGGACAAGCCGTCGCTGGAAAAATACTTAGGCCAGCCCCGCTTCGACGCCGACGAAATAAAGCGGGCAAGCATGCCGGGCATGGCTGTCGGCCTTGCATGGACCAATATGGGCGGCGACACCCTCATCATCGAGGCTGTGTCCAACCCCGGCAAGGAAGGCTTTAAGATAACCGGACAAATGGGATCGGTCATGCAGGAGTCGGCTGGTATTGCATACACCTGGGTGCGCCACTACGCGGCCGAGGAGCGCGGCATAGGCGCGTCCTACTTTGAGGAACGCCAGCTACACCTGCACATACCCGAAGGTGCAACGCCCAAGGATGGCCCGTCGGCGGGCATTACGATGGCCACGGCCCTTGTTTCCCTGGTAACCGGCAAGCGCATCAAGGACAGGCTGGCCATGACCGGCGAGCTGTCGCTGACCGGCCAGGTTATGCCCATAGGCGGCCTGCGCGAAAAAACCGTTGCCGCAAAACGCAACAAGATACGCGACATCATCATCCCTAAGGCAAACGAGAAAGACCTAGAGGACATACCCGAGCACGTTAAAAAGGGCATTACCTTCCATCCGGTTGAACGCATGGAACAGGTACTGG
>JAKQNL010000355.1 GCA_029565815.1 Spirochaetota bacterium
GATGGGGAAGACGGCCCCCGCGAGCTGTGGCTTTTGGTTGCCCAGGACTATAACGCTGGAATCCCAAATGGCACTATAGACAATGACGACTACATACTGCCTGCCATGCGCGTTGTGCTGTACCCGGGCCAAAGTACGGTCATACAACACATCATTTTTGATAGCAGCGCCCACGTAGCCACCGCGGCTTTTGGCCAGAGCACCCGCCGCTTTACCATAGCCATTGCAGGCGGTGCGGGCATAAGCCCATCGAGCCCCCTCATTCTGCAACTGGACAGCCTAACCATTCCCATAACGGATCCCATGCTTGCAAGCGGCATGGCTATCAACACAAACGCAGGAAACGGCTATGCGTTCATCGACGCAAATAACAATTATACTTATGAGGCTACGGAGTGGAGAACGCACAATGCACCTGTCACACTTGTTGAGAACAACACCTGGCTCCTCTATACAGCCAATCCATAAAACAGCCCCGGCCAGCTCGTGCCGCAAGGCAAAACCGCTCCACAAGGGGCGGTTTTTTTAAGCATAAGGCTTGCTTAGGCAAGCGTGCCAGTCGTATTTTAGTGCTCATACATGGCGCACCAACGGCCTTTTGGCGTTCGGGCAGCGCGCAAGGAGCGTACATGGGCATCGTAGAACTCACGGATCTGCACAAGAACTACCAGCTTGGCAAGGTTGAGGTACCCGCGGTCAAGGGCGTGTCGTTTTCCATAGAAAAAGGCGACTTTATCAGCATCGCCGGCCCTTCGGGCTCGGGCAAGACAACCATCCTGAACATGATAGGCCTGGTGGACAAGCCGTCGTCGGGCGAGGTGCTCATTGAGGGCAAGCCAACCTCCGCCCTGTCCGATGCCGAGCTTACGCGCATGCGCCACCAGAGCCTTGGCTTTATCTTCCAGTCATTCAACCTGATACCGGTGCTTAACGTGTGGGAAAACATAGAGTTTCCCCTGCTTCTTGGGCAAAGCCGGGTGTCCAAGGAAGAAAAGGCCGACTGGATAGACCACCTCATCGATGAGGTTGGCCTTGCAGACTGGCGCATGCACAAGCCAAACGAGCTGTCCGGCGGCCAACGCCAGCGTGTTGCCATAGCCCGGGCCCTGGTTACGCGGCCGCTCATCGTGCTTGCCGACGAGCCAACGGCCAACCTGGACAGCGCAACCGGCGAGCAAATTATCGAGCTTATGAAAAAGATAAACCGTGAGCTTTCTACCACCTTCATATTCAGCACCCATGATGCGAAAATTGTGGACATAGCAGACCACATCATACGCTTACGCGACGGCCTGGTTACAGAAAACTACCGCCGGCCAGAATCGGATCGGGCAGGCAGCGTGGGCGGGGGCTCGGCATGAGCATGCCGGTTACCCTACGCATGGCTCTACGGAACCTGGTAGAGCATCGATCAAAAAGCCTCATTATTGGCTCGCTTTTGGGCATAGGCGTTCTTATCCTTATTTTGGGCAACGCGTTTTTGGATGCGTCCAAACGGGGCATAGAAACATCCTTTACCAAAAACTACACGGCGGATGTGGTTATTACCGGTAAGGCAGACGGGCCGGTATCCCTGTTTGGCGTGCAGTCGATAGGCGGCCTGGAAGAAACCCCAAACATACCGGATTACGAAAAAGTTTTTTCACATGCAAGCGCACTGGCTGGCGTGCAAAAAACCAGCGGCATGGCATCGGGCTTTGGGCTTATTTCCCGCGACGTGGATGGTATCTCGGAAGCAGACACGGGTGAGGACGATCAGGAAGGCATGATGAATGCCTTTGTTATGCTCTTTGGCGTGGACGCAAGCAGCTACTGGCAGCTCTTTGACGGCTTACAGCTCGTTCAGGGTTCGCTCTTACAGCCAGGCCAGCGCGGCATAGTGCTACCAGAAGCCCGCCTAGCAGGCATTTCCGAGTACCTACAGCGCACCGTACACATAGGTGATGAAATACTCATACAGGGCATGGGTTCCACCGGGATGCGCCTACGGAGCGTTCCCTTAGTGGGCACCTACACGCTTGCAAGCAAAGGAGCCGGGCCAGAACAGCTATCATACATAGACATAGACACACTGCGCGCACTCAACGGCATGACCCTGGGCAGTTCGGAAAACATCAGCTTGGGTGAAGCGGAAACGGGCCTTTTAGGGCTAACGGACCTGGACTCGCTGTTTGGCGACGACAGCATGGTTATGGAAAGCTCACCACAAGCGCCACAGGCCAGCCTTAACCTGGACACGCTGCTAGGCGACACCAGTAAGCGCGAAGCACTCAACCAGGCAGACTCCGGCGCATGGCACTCGATACTGCTACGCATGGAACACCCAAGCCAAGCCCCGGTTGCCATCGCAGCGCTGAACGCATGGTTTACAGAGGAGGGCATAGAAGCGGAAGCCGGCGACTGGAAAAAGGCAGCCGGCCCTTACGCCCAGTCGGTGGACGTTTTACGCGTGGTGTTCAGCGTTGCCGTTTTTGTGCTGGCCGTGGTTGCGGTCATCGTTATCATGAATACCATGGTCGTTTCGATTATAGAGCGTACCGGCGAGATAGGAACCATGCGCGCCCTGGGCGGCGGTCGCGGCTTTGTACGCAGGCTGTTTGCAGCCGAAAGCACGGTGCTTGCCATCGTATTCGGCATCGCAGGCCTTGCCCTGTCGGCCATAGCCATACTCGTGGTCAACCTACTGCGCATACAGGCAGGCAATGAATTCTTTACCATATTGTTTGGCGGCCCCGTGCTGCACTTACTCCTTAATCCGCTGTCGGTGCTAGGAGCCCTTGTGCTGGTTACGCTCGTTGGCCTTTTAGCAAGCATATATCCTGTGGCGGTGGCTTTACGCATACAGCCGATTCGCGCCATGCAATAGAGTAGGGGGCGAACGTGAAAACCACCGCAAATATAGCGTTTAGAAACCTTAGCCGCCAGAAAAAACGGACCTTCCTTTTAGGCGGAGCCATAGCATTCGGTGTCATGATCGTTACGCTCATCAACGGCTTTGCCGGAGCCTTTAGCGCAAACGTAGCCGAAAATTTCTCCCATCTCCTAGCCGGCCATATTTTCATATCCGGTTCGGAAAAACTGGAAGGTAACGACGAGCTGTCCGTTATCCGCGACGATGCTGCGCTGCAAGAAGCCGTGAAAGCTTCCGGCATCGATGTACGCTACATGACGCGCCGATCGGAATTTTCCGGCACCTTGATTTTTGAGGGCAAGAAACTGCGCACCAACGTAGCAGGCGTGGAGCTGGACAAGGAACTGTACCTGCGCCAGCGCCTGGTGCTTAAAGAAGGCAGCTGGGACAACATGAGCCAGAGCCAGGCCATCATACTGTCGGAAAAAACCGCAGCCCGCCTGGGCGTTTTGGTAGGCGATCGCATCCTTGTGCAAACGCAAACGGTGTACGGCCAGAACAACGTTGGCGAGCTAACGGTGGCGGGTATCAGCTACGACTCGGGCATACTAGGCCAAATGGTAAGCTACGCTTCGCTTGCGTACTGCAACGAGCTGATAGGGCTTGCCCCCGGCGAGTACCAGAGCATGGGCATACTGACCGCTAGCCTTAAAGACGCTGACAAGGCGGCGGACATACTGTATGCAAAACTGGCTGAAAGCGTATCCATGTTCGAGCGCCAGGCCAAGGACGAGAACGGAGCTGTTACGCCCTTTCAGCGCATGGTGCGGGAGCAAACCAAGGAAGAGTGGGCCGGTGTTCGCTACCGGCTTGCTACCATCAACGAAATGTTAAGCCAGGTACAGCAAATCGTGGTAGCCCTTGATACGGCCGCCGCGGTTATCCTTGTGGTGCTGTTCCTTATTATCATGGTGGGCATAGCCAACACCTTTAGCATGGTCATGTTCGAGCGCATACGCGAAATAGGCACCATGCGAGCCATGGGCGTGCAGCGAGGCGGCGTGCGGGCAATGTTCCTGTTCGAAGCTTTGTTCCTGGCCATAGGCGGAGCGGTGGCTGGCATAGTGCTAGCGCTCATCATCATGGGAGCCATATCCCTTATCAATTTTGGCATGGACAGCCCAGCTTTCATCATACTGAAAAACGGCCACCTGTCGTTCTTTTTGCCACCGGCAAAGGCGCTCCTTAACATAGCGATAATAGCCGCGCTGTCGTTGGTGGCCGTTGCCCGCCCGGCTAGTAACGCTGCCAGGCTGGACCCGGCCGTTGCCCTGCGAACCCAGAAGTAAGCGAGGAGAAGAACATGAAACGCATTGTATGTGCCGTAATGGCATTCGTTGTAGTAAGCACTGCCGTCTATGCCCAGGACGCGAAAAAAATACTGGCCGAGCTGGACGCTGTGCAGGATTTTTCCGGCAAGGATTTTTCCGCGCTGTACACCATAGTGTCGCAAAAGCCCGGCGAGAAAGACAGCGTTACCCAGGCACGCATGTTCCGCCGCGACAACAAAGACCAGTTTGCCATGATCATACTGCTACCGGAAGTGAACAAGGGCCAGGGTTACCTGCGCGAAGACGACAAGGTGTGGTTCTACGATCCAACAAGCCGTAAATTTTCCTTCTCGTCCATCAAGGAGAGCATACAGGACTCTGAAGCCAAGGGCTCCGATCTGACGCTGCGCAGCACGGCCGACGATTACGACGTTACAAGCGTGCGCGAAGGGCTCTTGGGCAAGGTGCCGGTGTGGATACTGGACCTGAAAGCGAAAACCACCGAGGTGCCCTACGAGCGCGTTGTGCTATACGTTCGCAAGGACAGGACCATGCTCCTTAAAGAAGAAGCGTACAGCGTGTCCGGCCGCCTTATGCGAACCACCTTGTATCCAAAATACGTTGAGCTGGACGGCAAGATGCTGCCATCCCAAATACTGATAGTGGATGAACTGAACCCCGGCGAGCGCAGCCAAATGACCATGACCGAACAGTCGGTGGAAACCCTGCCCGACCGGGTGTTTACCAAGGCCTTTTTGGAGCAGGTGAACAAATGATAGCAACCCGCACAATGGCTAGCGTGCTGGCACTTTGCACAGCGGCCCTTGCACCCGTACTAAGCTTTGCCCAGGATTTTTCCTTTGACGAAGAAGCGCTTTTTGGTTCGGAAGAAAACCTGGTGGACAGCTCGGCATCCTCGTCATCGGCCGACGCCCTGAGTTCGCTCTTGGTATACGAGAGCGTGCGCATATCCGGCTCCTTTGCTGGCTCCCTGGGCGCCGAATGGGCATGGAACGACCCATGGTCGGGCTTTAGAGTAAGCGAACCGGACAGCTACGGTTTAACGCCGTCTGCAAGCCTGCGCCTGGGCATGGACGCCCGGCCAAGCGAGGATATGCGCGTGTACGGCCAGCTACGCATGGCCTGGCCCTTTGAACAAAGCGTTTCGGTTTTGACTGGGGCCACCTATGTCGACCCCGCCCCCGCGCCCCTAGATCCATTCGTTTCCACAACGAGCACTAGCCTTACCCAACTGAACCTGTCGGTGTTCGAGCTGTTTTCCGACTTTAACATGGGCGACCGCTTGTTCTTCCGTTTTGGCAAGCAAACCGTGGCCTGGGGCGTTGGCTACTTTTTTAGCCCGGCCGACGTTCTGAACCTTGAGGCAATTGACCCATTAAACCCGGGCGAGCAGCGGGAAGGCCCCCTAACCCTGCGGGCGCATTGGCCGCTCATGGGTACGCAACACAACCTGTGGGCATACGCCGTGTTTGACAGCCCAGAGATGAAGCCCGAGGACATAGCCCTAGCAGCCAAGGCGGAGTTTGCTATCGGCTCCTGGGAACTGGGCGTTGGCGGCTGGCTGAAGCGGGAACGGCCCGAGCGCATGATGCTTACGGCCGCCGGTTCCGTGGGCAAAGTGTCGCTGTTTGGCGAAGCCAGTCTAAGCCACGGCTCCGACCGGCTGTGGGTGGACAGCATAGGCATGGGCGGCCCCGTGCTTGTTGGCGACGAGCACTCCTGGTTCTTTAAGGGCACGGCAGGCTTTATGTGGCAACAGAGTGACTGGCACCTTACCCTGGCCGGCCAGTACCTGTATG
>JAKQNL010000357.1 GCA_029565815.1 Spirochaetota bacterium
CTCAACGACCAGGGCATCAAGGCACGGCCGGTGGTCGCCGAGGCCCAGACTTTTATCTACGCATCGCGCGCAACCACCCGCCACGACGCACACATCTACAAGGTAAAGAACGAGGTACCCGTTGCCACCCTGCCGTCCTACTGGATACCGGACGTGCTGGACGTGCTTAAAGCGGCCTTCCCCCAGTTTACCCCCGGGGGCAACGTGCTGGCAACCAGCATGGAAAACATAGGCGCGGTGTTCCACCCGGCCCTGACCATCCTGAACGCCGGCTGGATAGAGGCCACCGGGGGCGACTTCGAATACTACATCCAGGGCATCACGCCATCGGTGGCCAAGGTGCCGGAACGGGTGGACGCCGAGCGCCTGGCTGTGGCTCGGGCACTCGGAGCTCGAAGCGTGTCGGCCCGAGAGTGGCTGTACCTGTCCTACGACTCGCCGGGCAAGAACCTGTACGATGCCATCCAAAACACCGTGGCCTATCGCGGCATCAAGGCGCCGGCTACCATCGCCCACCGTTACATCTGGGAAGACGTTCCCATGAGCCTGGTGCCCCTGTCGTCCATAGGCGCCATGCTGGATACGCCTACTCCAACGCTGAACATGGTTATCGATATGGGCTCGCTTTTGCACGAATGCGATTACCGCGCAACAGGCCGCACCGTGGACAAGCTGGGCATAGCCGGCATGTCGGTCAAGGAGATACACAAAATCGTCGCCGACCCGCAAGGCAGGGCGGCTGGAGGAAAAGCACCATGAATGCTGTATTCGATTTTATTGAACAAACCTGGGCGGCCATGCATCCCGGCCTGCGCGCGCTCTTGGCCCTTGGCCTTGGCTGGGTAGCGGCCATGCTTGCCAGGCTAATTGTCACGGGGCTCTTAAAGCTGTTCAAGGCAGAGCGGCTGAGCGACAAACTGGGCGTTACCGAATTCTTCCGTAAAGGCGGAGTGCAGTACTCGGTTATCCAGTTCTTCGGGGCTGCGGCATTTTGGCTGGTCATGGGAGTAAGCCTGGTCGTGGTATCCGCAATCCTGGACATAAGCGTGGTCACCGACCTGTGGGCAAGAACGGCGGCTGTCATACCGGGCCTAGTTGCCAGCGCTCTCATCCTGGTCATAGGCATCCTGGTAGTAAGCTTCTTCGCAAACTTTGCCCTGACCATAGCGCGCAACGCCGGCAGCCCGAACGCCCAGCTCATATCCAAGGCCATACGCTACGCCGGCATCCTGGTAGTCGCCCTTATCGCGATAGACCAGCTTGGCCTGGGAGGGAACATCCTGAGCGTCATGCTGTTGACCGCTTTCGGCGCCCTCATGCTTGGCCTAGCCATCGCCTTCGGCTTGGGCTGCAAGGACCTTGCCCGGGCCGCCATGGAGCGATTCCTCAAGGACTTGCGCGAACGCGGCCGGGCTGCCCGCCCCACCGACATGGAAGGCTAGGAAAAGCCCAAACGCATCGCCCGAATGCAAGAATTGAACCACAGAGTCACAGAGCCACAGAGAAGACGGAAAATGAAGAGAAGACAAAAAAGAGAATGAATGCCACGGAGGCACGGAGGGCGCGGAGAATCAGGAAAAGCCAAAATTGAACCACAGAGTCACAGAGCCACAGAGAAGACGGAAAATGAAGAGAAGACAAAAAAAAGAATGAATGCCACGGAGGCACGGAGGGCGCGGAGAATCAGGCAGACCCTACCTATTATTATATTATCTTCTCTCGTATTACTCTGTGTCTCTGTGCCTCTGTGGTCTGCTTTCCCTGGGGGCCCTGCGGTCTGCTTTCCCCGGAATGCCGCCGTAGCACGATTTAGCGCATCGCCAGAATGCAAGAATTGAACCACAGAGTCACAGAGAAGATGGAGGCCATAAGCAAAATAGCTTCCTGTATTCCTCCGTGTCTCCGCGCCTCCGTGGCCAGACTTCCCTGATTTCTCTGTGTCTCTGTGCCTCTGTGGTCTGATTCCCCGGATTCTCCGGATTCACCTGATTCCCCGGTCTAGCGCCCCGCCCCTATCCACCTTGTTTTTTAGGCACAGAACCGGTATTTTTACCCTCGGTGGCACATACAGATCTGGACGGCCAGCTCATCGTCGAGGATGACACAGAGGCCAAGGAACCGGAAGAATTCCTCGTCATTCTCCTTAACGACGACTATACCACGATGGACTTTGTGGTATCGGTCATCGTTTCCGTGTTCCACAAGGATATGCGGGATGCCACCCGTATCATGTTTGACGTGCACGAAAAGGGCCGTGGCGTCGTTGGGACCTACACCTACGACATAGCGGCAACCAAGGTAAACCGGGTGCACGCCATGGCACGCGAGCGGGGCTTTCCCCTGCGCTGTGTCATGGAACGAGCCTAAACAAGCGAGGGCCCACAAGCGGTCCCATAGGGAGTCTATGAAGGTCAACCAACAGGTACAGGCCATTTTCAACGCCGCGTACAACGAAGCCAAGCTCCGGGGTCACGAGTATTTGACGCCGGAACATATCCTCTACGCGTCCCTGTCCTTCGACCAGGTGCGGGCAATACTGGAGGCTTGCGATGCCGACATACCCAACCTGAAACAGGGCATGGAAGCATACTTCGAGCAAAAGATTCCGTCGGTTAAAAACCTGGAGCCCATCCAGACCGCCGGCTTCCAGAGCGTCATAGAGCGGGCCGTGCTGCAATCCCAGGGCTCGGGCAGAAGCGAGGTGGGCATTCCCGACGTGCTCGTGTCCCTGTTTGACGAAGAACGAAACTATTCCGCCTACTATTTGCGCAAATCCGGTGTGAACCGGCTGCACCTGTTAGAGGTTATCAGCCACGGTTCGGACCAGGATGGGGTGGCCGGAGATGGCAGTCCATCAGGTTACAACGCTTCCGGTTACGGCAGCGCAGGCTCCGGTGGTGCGGATGCAGGCCAGGGCGGCGACAGTCAGCCATTCTCCGACCCCGACGAAGATGACGAGCTATCCGGCAGGAACAAGAGCCGGGCAAGCGTTCGCCAGAGCGCCCTGGAAAAATTCACCACGGACCTTACCAAAATGGCCAGGGACGGTAAGCTGGAACTGGTTATAGGCCGCGAACAGGAAATCGAGCGGACCGTTCAGGTGCTGTGCCGCCGCCTCAAGAACAACCCCATCCATGTGGGCGAAGCAGGCGTAGGAAAAACGGCCATTACCGAAGGCCTTGCGCAGCGCATCGTGGCCGGTGCGGTTCCGCCACTACTGCGTGACTATTCCATTTACAGCCTGGACATGGGTTCGCTCATAGCCGGCACCAAGTTCCGCGGCGACTT
>JAKQNL010000359.1 GCA_029565815.1 Spirochaetota bacterium
TCGTCTGCCGCCGTATGTGCCCTTCTGTTGACGTTTGCTTTGGTACTGCGGGCTGTAGCCGGCGGACTTTCAGTATAACATACCAGCAGCGCCAGCCCAGCACGCATACTTCCTATGCGCATGTCCTTGATGCTGTTCGGCCTGCCTTGTATACTCCGCACGGGAGTACATTATGGACATACGCGTTCGTTATGCCCCGTCGCCGACGGGCCTTCAGCACATAGGCAGCGTCAGGACGGCGCTGTTCAACTACCTGTACGCAAAATCCAAGGGCGGCACCTTCATACTCAGGCAGGAAGATACCGACCGCACCCGCTTTAAGGACGAATACGTACAGAACCTGTATGATACCTTCCGCTGGCTTGGCTTTTACTGGGACGAAGGTCCCGATGTTGGCGGTTCTACAGGACCCTATATTCAGTCCGAGCGCTTTGATTTGTACCGAAGCTATGCGCACAAGCTGGTGGACAGCGGCCACGCGTATTACTGCTTCTGCCAAGATAAGCGAGCCGATGACGATGTGGCTTCCGGCACCGAGGAAGAATCCGATGCGCCGGCCGCATTTGGCTATCCACGCACCTGTCGGTCCATCGACCCAAAAGACGCACACGCTCGCGTACAGGCTGGCCACAGCCATGTCATCCGCTTAAAAATACCGACAGAAGGCGTTACGGTAGTCAACGACCAGCTTCTGGGCCGTATCGAGTGGAAGAACGCCGACGTGAATCCCGATCCTGTCCTCCTTAAGAGCGACGGCTTCCCAACCTATCACCTGGCCAATGTTGTAGACGATCACCTCATGGGCATTACCCACGTGATGCGCGCCCAGGAGTGGATACCGTCAGCTCCTTTGCACCTGATCATGTACGCAGCCTTTGGCTGGGAGCCGCCGGTGCTGTGTCACCTGCCCATGGTGCTTGGCCAGGACGGCCACAAGCTCAGTAAGCGCCACGGATCGACAGCGGTGGACGAGTTCCGCAAAAAAGGCTACCTGCCCGAAGCGCTCATCAACTATGTCGCGATGCTTGGCTGCTCCTACGAGGACGGTCGCGATCTGTACAGCCTCGAGGACCTGTGTAGGCTGTTTGACATGAAGCACATAAACAAAGCACCTGCTGTGTTCGATTATGTGAAGTTGGAATGGTTTAACGGCCAGTATATACGCATGAAAAACGACAGTGAGCTTGCAGCCCTGGTAACGCCCTTCCTTGCCGATGCAGGCCTTGTGTCAACCACGCCTTCCGCAAGCGAGTCTGCCATCGTGCTGTCCGCTATGGCCCTGGTACGCGAGCGGCTCAAGTACCTGTCGGATGCGCCTGAGGCTTTGGCCTTCCTTTTTGCCGAGCCTGCCGTCCCGCCGGCGGCGGATATGATACCCAAAAAGCTGGATGCAGCGCGCACCGTTACATGCCTACAGGCTTGTTCACAGCTGTTACACACAGTGGATGTTCATAGCCATGAAGAGGCGGAAGCAGCATTCCGATCAAAAGCAGACGAGCTTGGCTGTAAGCTTGGCGACCTGCTTATGCCCCTACGCATGGCCGTTACCGGAACCAAGGTAAGCCCGCCGCTTTTTGAGAGCATAGCCGTTCTTGGCGTAAACAAAGCCTTTCCCCGTATTGAGCGGGCCATAGCAGTATTAAAGGAATCCGTATGAAGCACGCACAGAGTGGCCGTTTTCCGACTATACTCCGCTATGCAACATTTTTGTTACTAGCGCTCATCGTTTTTGGTACCTTTGCCTGCGCCAGCAGCCCCGGTAGCTCTGGCAGCGCCATAAGCCCAGCCCCTCGCTTTTTCTGGACCCTTACCGCACCATCCGGCGCCAGGCTGTCCATTCAGGGCACGATACACGTGGGCGACTCGGAATTGTACCCGCTGCACAAGGACGTACTTTCCGCCATGGCGGAAAGCGATCTTGTCTACGGTGAGCTGTCCCTGGATTCCATCAACGAGGTACAAACCCTGGTGGTAGAGCGCATGGCCAGCTCTGTCGCCGAGCCTTCCAAAACCGTCGACCGCCTGCTCAGCCCAGACGAACTGGCTCAGATAGAAACGCTTATGGGCAAGGAAATGTTCCGTAGGCTTTCGCCATTTCAGCCCTGGGTATGTTCGGTAGTGCTTGAAAGCTATGCAGCTTCCAGTACTGGCTTAAACGAGGCATACGGTGTCGATATGGCCCTTTTGTCCGCCGCAGGCGAACTTGGCAAGGAAGTGTTTGGCCTTGAGACTGCAAGCTTTCAGCTTTCCGTGCTTGCAGGCCCGTCCTTGTCCACCCAGCTTGCGGTGCTTAAAGACAACTTGCGCGAACTGAGGGAAGAGCCCGACTCGCTCAAGCTCCTGTATGCTGCATATCGCGACAATAACCAAAAAGCCCTGGCAAAGATCATGGATCAAAGCATGCGCCGAAGTGCCGCTTTTTCCGCGGAGCTTGCCGCGTACTACGACTCGCTCTTACGCCAGCGCAACCAAGCTTGGCTCGAACGCCTACTGGGCTTTGCACAAGAAGGCAAAGACGTATTCGTTTTTGCCGGAGCCGCGCACTTTGTAGGGCAGGACAACCTTATCGATATGCTTAAAGCCAAGGGCTATAAGCTAAGCCGCTAGTTCTGTATCCTTGACGAACTCCTTACCGCGTAGCATAGTCAGCATGCCGCGCCCCTGAAGCGCG
>JAKQNL010000361.1 GCA_029565815.1 Spirochaetota bacterium
TTTTGCGGCCGCTACATGCAAAGGATACCTACCGTCCGCACCTGCCTTGTTTGCAAGCTCCCGGCCGCGGAATACCGCCTGCAAGCCCGCCGCATCGCCCGATTCTATGAGGGCTGCAAGATCCGGGTCGGCCGGGGCAGCTACAACGGCTGGTCCTGCGGCCTGATCCGGCTGGCTATCGCCTCCGGTGGACACGCATGAGGACAGAAGGACAAGGGCGGCAACAAGCGCAAGCGATCGGTATGTACTCATTCTTTGCTCCCCTTTAGTAAAAACCCCGTTCTGCCTAGAGTGTTACGGTATGGGTAACGCTGCTGTAAGCCAGCACGGGGAGTACGCAGGGTAAGCATACTACAGGATGGATGCGCTGTCAGGCTCTGTTGCTACTATGATCGAGTAGGGGAGTCGAGTAAGCCGTCGCGCAGTTCCACAAGCATGTCCGGGAATTCCCGGTATGCGCTTATGATGTCGTATACCAGCTCAAAGGGAATGGCTTCCCTGTCGTAGGCCAAAAAGGGAATTTGCTCAACGAGCTGCGCATGGGGCATGACCTCGCCAAGCACGAAAATCGTTTCCAGCGTTGGCCTGTCCCGTATAGCGCTTAAAGCCAGGGCTTCCGAGTGCGTTGAAAAAAACAGGCGGGTTTGGTAGGTAGGCTGCGGGTCCAAGGAATACAACTGGCATAGCTCGTAGTAATGATCCGGATAGGAAAAGGCGTCGGCTAGCCGGTTTACCTGCTGGTCATCCGGGATAGACGTATCCGAGTGCACAACGATTTGCCAGAGGGTAAACGGATTGTCCTTGCGCAAATCCTTAGCAGCCCGAGCAAGGCGCTTGAGCTGATCCGGATTATCGCCGTCGGCCAATATGGTAACCGAGTTGGCCAGTTTCTCTGGGGATAGTATTGCTCTATCCAGGTCTTTGCGCGCGTCGATGAACGAGATGAAACCGGAGCGTGCAGGCAAAAAGCGAGGGGGCACCGGCCGAGACCAGGCAACGTCGAAACTTTCCTCAAAGTCGGCCACCGAGTCTAAGAAGCCGTCTTCGTCCAGCCAGTCGGTTTCCAGCACCCAGTGGGGCGCCTGCTTGAGGAATTCGCGTATGCCTAGCTGGTTTCTGGCCTGCCACAAAGGCGAGCCTGGATACACGGCCAAAGGCCGCAACAGAGCATCCTGGCCGGTTCCGGCCATGCCCAAAAAGTCGAAGGTGCTTACTATGGTTTCGTAGCTGTCGTTGGGTAGACCAAGGAGGACCAAAGGCCTAACCGATACATCGCGGGCCCACAGCATGCCCAGCCCGCGCTCAAAACCGGCTTTGTCCAGGCTTCTGCCCATGGCTTGTAGCGCAGCCGGATTGGTGGACAACAGATCGCTGTCCGCAAAGCTCAGCCCTGCGTCCAGAAGAAGGTCCGAGCTTTCATCGGACAGGCTGCTAAGATCCAGTTTTGCCCGGAATGGAACGCCGCTTTCGTTTGCGGCGGCCAAGGCTTTGAGGCCAGCAAGGTCGCTGCTGTCAAAGGGCCTGTCCAGGATACGGAATTCCTGGGCTCCTTGCATGGACGCCAGGCTCATAAGCTTTGCAAGCCGTTCCCGCCCAAGGCTGCCGCTGGGCACAGCACCTGCAAGGCTGGCTAGGCTACCACCGCGGCGGGTTTCTACCAGCACCGGTTTGTCTGAACGCACCGACAGCACGCCAGACAGCCACGGGTCCGGAAGCTCGGACAGGGACAGGCTTATTGTGCCGCGGTAGCGGATTTCCAGCGACCGACGGGACGCGTCGGATAGCATGTCTAAAAAACAAGCTTCCGGCTCCCCTTCCAGTACACAGTCGTACGTTTGGCCCCATTCCTCAAAGCGTGCAGCTGGACCGCAGGCGACGCACCAGGTTGCGGCAAGTGTTGCCCGTAAGCGCCTGGCTATCCATGCGGATCGTTCTGCGTTCCACGGTAACAGCGTAAATACGATAAGTTCCGGTGCTAGGCTTATGGCTTGTGAACATACGGCAGCGTCGGATCCATGATCCGCCGTAGCGTCATCCAGTATCGTAAGGTCCTGCCTTTGGTACAGACCACTGGCTATGGCCATCGCTGCCAGGCGGCCAGCTATGAGGGGGACGTTTGCGCTCGTTGCCTCAGGAACGGGATCCTGCTGGCATAATTGTATAAACAGTGTTTTCATCGTGTGCTAATGGGCATGCTACCCACTACGTGGAGCATACACGCTTGGGCTGTGCAGGTAAAGGTGATGCGGGTTTGCTTATGGATTGGGAGCTATGGCTGCCCTAGACATGGATGCTGCCATAAGCCGATCGTAGCCAGTGGACGATGGAAAGCCAGGAAACAGTGTTGACCAGTTGCCAAGCCTTTGTGGCTGGAGTAAGGCCAGACCGAGGGTTTCCAGGTATGCCGAGCGTGGAAGCTCTACGCCGCCCAGTTTGGCTACATGGTCGGTGTATACCTGGCTGTCCACCAGGCTAAAACCTTCGTCGATAAGGCGCAGCACCAGTGGAATGAAAGCTGCCTTGGATGCATCATCCTTTTGGCTAAACATGGACTCGCCAAAAAACACCCTGCCCAGGGCTATGCCGTACAGGCCGCCTACCAGCTCGCCATCCAGCCAGGCTTCCGCCGAGTGCGCATAGCCAAGCTCGTGTAGGGTTTCGTATGCGTCTACCATGTCGTCCTGTATC
>JAKQNL010000363.1 GCA_029565815.1 Spirochaetota bacterium
GCTTGGGTTGAATATCTCGCGGCGGAAATTGAGCACCAGCGTGGGCAATATGAACACCAGCCCGCGCCTGTCCGATTCGTTGCGTATCAGATAGGCCACGCGCTCGTCGTAAAAGGCGGCCTCGTCTATGATCCAGGTGCCGGCTTCTGGGTGGCAGGCAAGTACCGACTCAAGCTCGAATGAATCGCGCACCACGGATATGTCGTCGCCGCAGCGCTCAAAGCCGCCACGGTAGGCCAGGGCGTCGTCCGGGTAATCCGGGAAGCGCCCCTGGTCCATGCGCGATCGCACAAAGTGCAGGCGCCTGCGGTCGGCGCCCTCCGTGGTTGTCATGGCCGCCACCCGCGCGCCTTTGGACAGGGCAACGCGGGAGTCTCGCCACACGCGCGCCGCGAACTCGGTTTTGCCCGAGCCCATGGGCCCGATAACCAGGATGCGGCGCGCTGGTTTGGTAAAGTCGAAGTGGTCGTAGGAGCGGTGAACCCGCAGTTCCGGAAAACCAAGGCTTGCCAGGAAGCTTGGCGAGTCGGCCTCTATCACAGTTCCTGGCCTTCCGCCAGGTCCTCTATATCCTCAGACGGCGGGATGGCGTGGTGCACGGTGGACATAAGAAAACCAAGGCCTAGCACGGCTAGTCCTACCCATAAGAAATTCCCGCTTAGGCTTCTTGCCACAAAGTGCGCATATTCTGCAAGTGCCGGAAAGGATGTGATAAGTCTAGAAGCTTCCTTGCCTGCCGCGCGCGCAGGGTTAAACAGCATGGGCACTATACCAAGGACAGCAAACACGGCCCCCGGTGGAATGAGCCGAGCACCAAGGGAGCCAAGCCGCTTGCGCAATTCGGTTTCGGAAATACATGCGCTTGCAACGGCAAGGCCCAGGCCGACCAGCAACAGGCTGAGGGCTCCTGGACCCATGCCCTGCTGGATTTGTTCCAGATCGATACGCTCAAGGGCGTTTGCACTCTGGACGGCTTTTCCCTGTGTCGATGCAACTGCGTTTGTTTCATCCGGCGTATCCTGCGGTGTAGGCCGAAGGATGTCCGGTAAGCTCTGTATGCCTTCCTGGATGGCTTTTGTCAAAAGCTCTGGGCTCAGGCTGGATGCATCGATAGCCGCTTTTGCAGCTGCTTGAGTTTCCGCGCTTGGCGTGGCGTTTGGCTGTGTTTCGCTTGCTGCCTGTGCTGCCGCTAGGCGCAGGTAGCTTTGTGCAAACTGGCCAGCATTGGAGCCTATGGCCGTTTTGATGGGAGCTAGGTCCAGCATAAGCTCGGCCTTTCCGTCGCGTATGCTTTGGAAAAACCTGTCGATGCCGCTAGTGAGCATGCGCGAAACATCGGCGCTGCCCAGGCTTTCCTGCATGGCGCTTACCAGAGCCGGGCCGTTAAACCTGATGCCGCTCACGGTTATGGTTTCCGGCATTGTATCCGGCAGCTTAGGAGACTCGAGCACTGCTGCAAAACGGCGGTCTTCCACTAAGGCCTTGTATCGATCCGGGGAAAGCACCCAGGGCCGGACGGACATGAGTGTCATGCCTCCAATAAGGGCCGGCAAGGCAAGAAACACATAGATGAGCCTGCCAAGCGCACGTTTAAGTTTAATCACCTAGGTATCCTGCGCGTGTATTCGGTACAAGGGCAACGGTCGGAAGGGCGGTGGCTCCTATGAATGCCATGGTCTTAAACGGGTGTATGTCCATGGGGTTAGAGTACCAGCCGGAAATGCTCGCTATATCTATCACGTTGAACGACAGGGAGTGGTACACGGGCATAACCACCGCTTGGTCCAGGAGCATGGCTTCGGCTTTTTCCAGTATGCGCATTCGGGCCGAGCCTTCCGCTTCCATGGATGATCGGACCAGGGCGTCGTATTCCTTACTCTTGTATGCGCCGTCGTTCAGGTTGGAGTCGCTTTGCCACATAAGGAGGAAGGCCGCAGGATCTGCAAAGTCACCTATCCATCCGGTAAACGAAAGATCAAAGCCGTCCTGCCGCACTTCCCTCATGTTGCCGTAACTATCCACGGGAACCTTTTCTACCCGTATGCCGTATTCCGCCCAGGCTTCTTCCATGATGCCCAGGGCTTTTTCCACGCTGCCTCCGGCCTGCACCACAACCCGTATGGGCGGCAGGCGTTTTGGATCGGCAAAGCCAGCCGCCTTAAGGAGGGCCATGGCTTCGGCTGCGTTTGGCTGTATGATACCGGTGGGGGACTCGTAGCCTTCAAAGGGCAGTATGAGGGTTGCCGTTGGCGTGTAGTAATCTTCCGCATTACGGATTTCCGACCAGGGCACCAAAAGGGCAAGGGCACGGCGAACGCGGCTGTCTTTCCACGGCGATCGGCCGGAGTTCCAGAAGAAGTAACCGGTGCCGAACATGGGCGCGTACTGTATGTCTTCGGGAACCAACAGTGAATCTATGTTCACGGTGTCGGTTATCCAATGCACTTCGCCGTCGTTGTAGCGCTGGGAACCCTCGTCGTCGGTTTTGATGAATACGGCCCGTATGCGCGGAATGGACACCGAGCTTCTGTCCCAGTACGTGTCGCTTTTTGTAAAGATCATCTCCTCGTCGCTGACGGAAACCAGGCGGTACGGACCGTTGCCTATTACGTCTTCCGGTTTCCAAACGCGCTTGCCTCGCAGCGAAGGGTGCACCGGAACAAAGGCGCCGTGGCACAGAAGGCGCGTGAAATATGCAGCAGGAGCGACCAGTTCAACCGTAAGGGTGTGCTCGTCCTCCGCCCGTATGCCCACGGTAGACGGCGAAACACCGGATTTTGCGCGGTACTGCTTTGCCCCCTTAATGATTTCCAGAAACACCGCGTACTCGCCCTTGGTTTCCGGCGCAAGCAGGTACAGCCACGATTCGACGAAGTCCTGGGCCGTTATCGGGCTGCCGTCGGCCCACTTTGCGTTCGCTCGTATCGTAAAGGTCCAGGTTTTTCCGTCCTTGGACTTTTGGAAGGATTCGGCCAGGGCACGAACCGGTTCCAAAGTCTGGCTGTCGTAGGTGAACAAGCCTTCGTACAGGGCGGTGAACATTTGCATTTCGTGCGAGTAGATGGCTTTGTACGGATTCAGCTCTATGGGCGAATCCGACAGGCCTATTACCAGCTCCTCGGCGGCGCCCGGCGCGGTCAGCGCGCTTTGCGCGCCTATAGACAGCGCGGTGACGAAAACGAACAACAGTATCGGAAGACGCTTCATGATTGCTCCTTAAAAATCCGCCTGGTTACGATTCGCGTATGCCCAGACGCTTCATCTGTTCCAATTCTTCCTGCAGGGATAGGTACTCGTGGCGTTTTTGGTTTGCCTTTACCATGGCTAATTTTATCACGCCAAGCTCCGGACTTGCATTCTTTATCTTGTTTTTCATCTCGGTTGACGAAAGGGCATCCTGAAAGTATTCGTTGAACGCGCTTGCCCGGCGGAAAAAATTCTGCAGCTCGTCTATGCTTTTTTGCAGGAAGCTGTAGCACTGGTCTTCGGACGCTTCCTCCAGCCGCGCGTATGCAGAGGAGTTTTTCGCGGCCATCGCATTGAGCGACTGGGCTCGTTTTGCGCCGTCGGTGATGAATGCGGTAAAATCCAGGGTTTCGTTCCTGCGCTCGCTGGAAACCGGATCCAGGTAATCCACCTCGTGCACCACGTGTTCTGCCTTGTGTCCGAGCATGTCCCGCACGGCGCGCTTTAGCTTGGTGAAGAACGATTTGTCCAGGGATTCCAAGCTTGCCTGGTTTTCTTCCAGCTTGTGCACCGCGTCGCTCATGGCAAAACCCGCGCCTATGACCAGCCTTGCTCCTTCGAGCACTATGGCTTTGTAGTTGCGTGCCGTGCCCTGTTTTTTTTGCCCCTGGTTCTTGACGGCAAGCCGGGCAAGCACGGCGTCGCGCAGCGATACCGAATCGGATGAATAATCCTCCAGGAGGGTTTCCTCCACCAGTTCTTCGGAAAAGGGCAGGGCGTTGCCAAGTTCTGCGATACGGTTTTTGATCTTCTTCACGGCGTCGTCGCGGTGGGTAACCACGTAATCCCGCTCCAGGTTCATAGCCTGCGTGACCATGCGCCTGAGTTCCAGTTTGTAGCGCTCCCGGTGCAGGTCGGACAGCTCCTTGAGCGTCTGGAAAATCCGCTTTATGGATTTTTCCAGCTGCAGCATGGATTCGTTGAGTATGCCCGTGGACAAGGGGTCGGAACCCTTACGGACTATGCTTACCAATTCGGCAAAGTAGCGGGTGTTGATGTGGGGGCTGGTTTCGGTAAAGTGAACGAAGTTGAAATATTTACCCAGGGCTACCAGGCGCTTGATGCGGCCCATGGTTAAGAAGTCCACGCTGAACTGGTAGTAGTTGTTGAGGAAGTCCAGGTACGACTCGAACTGGGACAGGCGCATGCACATTTGGTCCAGCTTTTCGCTTTCCGGAAACGGGGTTTCCGGCGGCAGGCCGACCTCGGAGATTTTCAGCTCGTACTTGTAGGGGTCTTCGTGGATGAGGCCTTTGCGTAGGAGCACGTTGTACACCGCCTGGTATGCGGTTTGGAACAGCTTGTAATCGTCTTTGAGCTGTTTAAGCTCCGTCCGATCCATGGCTTCGGATTTTGCCAGGATGGCTTGGTCGAGACGCTCGATGTATGACTGACTTTCTCCCATACGGCACTAGTATCGCCGAAAACTGGCCTGAGGGCAAGTTGCGGCTATGAATGTAGTGCTTGTGCTGGTAGCACAATAACGAACACGCTGCCGCCGCCTTCCCTGGCTTCCGCCCGTACGCTGCCCCCGTGGGCATTGCAAATGTGGCGCACAATGGCCAGCCCCAGACCGGTACCGCCAAGCTCCCTGCTGCGCGCTTTGTCCACGCGGTAAAAGCGCTCGAAGATGCGTGTGCGGTCTTTTTCCGGTATGCCCGGCCCCCGGTCGGCAACCGTGAATACGGCGTTGCCCTGTCCGTCGGGCCAGGCTTCGGCTTCCACGATGCCGCCTTGGGGGCCGTAGCGCAGGGCGTTTTGCATGAGGTTGACCAGGGCTTGTTCCAATAGGCCTGCACTGGCAAGGAGGCGCAATGCCGGGTCGGCTCTAAGGCTTATGGTAGCGCTACGCTCGGTGGCCATAAGGCTGCAGGTTTCGCTTGCTCGGCTTAGGACTAGGGTTGCAGACACGCTTTCCATGGACAAAGCTGGCCTGTCCCCGTCTTCCAGCGCAGCCAGGGTCAAGAGGTCCTCAACCATGGCTCCCATGCGTTCGGCGTGGCGGCTGGCTATACCTAAAAAGCGCTGTGCATCCTGTGGGCTTGCGTCCTCCAGGGCTTCCAAAAAGCCGCGGATAAGGGTAATGGGCGTACGCAGTTCGTGGGATACGTTGGACACGAAGTCGCGTCGCACTTGTTCCAGTTTTTTAAGCCGGGTTATGTCCGCCAGGGCAAGCACCGCTCCGTGGCGGCCGTCCGGCCAGGCTATGGGCTGGGCCGTTACCAACAGGGTGCGGGTTTCCGGCCCGAAGGCCAAAAGCTCGCTTTCCTGCCTCTGCGCCTGGAGGGCACATGCTGTTGCAAGCTCGGAAAGGGCAGCATTGCCGCCGGCTTTAAGGATGTGGCTGCCTTCTGAATCGTTGGCCATGCCAAGGAGAATTTTTGCGCGAGGGTTTGCGCGTATGACAGCTAAGTCCGGGTCTACCGCTATAAGACCTTCACCCAGGGCATCGAGTATGGCCGATAGCTCCCGGCCTAGGCTTTCGGAGCTTGCAATTCGTTCGGACAGCTCGGCGGCCATAGCGTTGAGCGCGCCGGACAGTTGGTTTAGTTCGGGGAATTCCGAGCTTGGCGCGCGGGTGTCGAATGCGCCAGAACTCCAGTCCCTGGCCGATGCTGCAAGGCTCGACAGGGGCTTAGACAGCCTCCGCGACAGGGTAACGGCAGCCCAGGCTGTAAGCACGGCCAAGATGGCAGAACCGACAAGGGATGCTTGGATATAAGGTTGTGCCCGCGCGCGCAGGTCTGGTAGGGCAAGGGAAAGGCGCAGGGCAGCGGCTATCGATCCGTCTTTGTATACAGGAGCCGCTGCGTACACCATGTCCTGGCCCAGGGTTGACGATGGCCGTATGGCGGATGCTGGCCGCCCTGCCAGAGCTTGCATCAGTTCCGGGCGGTTTAGATGATTGTCCATGGATGCAGGATCGCCCCTGGAGTCGCCGGCTACCCTACCGTCTGGCAGTACCAGGCTTACGCGCAAGCCGCTGTCCATGGCGCTTGAATCGCAGAATTCGTCGGCCCGATCAGGGTCTGCAAAGGCGGCCAGGGCGCCTACCGTTGCCTCCAGGGAAGACCGGGCACTGTCGCGGTTCAAGCCGGCCATGGCCAGGGCCGCCGGCAGGCCGACCGCTACAAGACCGGCTGTCAGGGTGCCTAGCACCAGAGCAACAATGCGGGTTGGGAATCCTGCAGGCTTTCGCGATTGCCTGTGCCGAGCCGATCGCCTGGTGTGCGCCGCATGTGTCACCGGGCGTTTCCTTCGTCAGCGAAGCGGTAGCCTACGCCGCGCACGGTTTCCACAAGGGAGCCGTATTCGCCCAGCTTGCGCCTTAGTGATACGATCTGTACGTCCACCGATCGGTCGCTTACCGGATAGTCGCCGCCCTTAACCGAGTCGATGATGGCCGATCGCTCGTACACCCGGCCCGGGTGCCGCATAAGGAGGGCTAAAAGCTGAAACTCGGTGGCCGACAGATCCACGCGCGTACTGCCGGCCGTTACCTGGTGCATGGCCGGATCCAGCACTATGCCGGATGCGGACAGGATGGTTTTATTACTAGCTGGCTCTTCGTGCTGGCTGCGGCGCAGGGCTGTGCGCACACGGGCTACCAGTATCCGCGGGCTGTAAGGTTTAGTTACATAATCTTCTGCGCCCAGTTCCAGGCCTGTAACCACGTCGGCGTCCTCGCCCTTTGCGCTTGCCATGAGCACCGGCACCAGGCGGGTTTTTTCGTCGGCTTTTATACGCTTGAGCACCTGAAGGCCGTCCAGGCCGGGCATCATCACATCCAGGATGATAAGGTCAGGCTTTCGGTTTAAGGCCATGGCAAGGCCTGAGTCCCCATCGGCGGTGGAAAGCACTTCGTAGCCTTCCTTACCCAGGGTGTAGGACAGAAGCTCGCGTATGTCGGGGTCGTCTTCCACGACCAGTATGCGGGCCTTAGACATGGCTATTCGTTCAGCTCGCAGTGCTGGCCGGATACCATGAACACCACCGCTTCGCACAAATTGGTTACGTGGTCCCCCAGGCGCTCCAGGTAGTTGGCCGTGGCTATGAGTTTGACCGCCTGGCCGGCCTTGTTTGGGTGCTGGCTCAGGTAATCCAGTACATCCTTCACGAACAGGCGGTGTTGTTCGTCCACCTGGTCATCCTGGGCGGCTGCCTTGCGCGCAAGGGCTTCGTCCCTGCCAAGGTAGGCCTGGATGGCGTCGTGGAGCATGGTTCCGCCCACATCGGCCATGGATTTCAAGGATGCCAGGGAGCGGGGGTAAAGGACGGCGCCGGTGAGGATACGGTCCATGCCAGCAGGCAGTACGTGGTGCCAGATGGTCTGCCACTTGCTTGCCCCAACGGCCAGGGCAGATTGCCTAAGGCTTTGAGGAATGGCCCGCAGGGCTTCCTGGGCATTGATGATGATAACCGGCAGGATTAGGAGGGCAAGCGTTAAGCCTGCGGACAATATGGTGCGGCCGTTTGCCCCATCGCCAGAACCGAAACCGAAGGCTGCGCCGGATGTGACAGGTTCCAAGGCGCGCACAAAGATGGCCAGGCCGAGCATGCCGTAGATGATGGACGGAACGCCTGCAAGGTTATAAATATTTACCCTGATGAATCGGTTAAGCCTATTGTCCTTGGCGTATTCCTCGAGCCAAATGGCGGCCGCTATGCCCACGGGAAAAGCCAACAGTATGGTAATGAGTATGGTGGACAAGGTTCCGAGTATTGCTGCCCGAATGCCCGCGGCCAAGGGCCTGGATGATTGTTCCGAGGACAGAAAACGCGGGCTTACCCAGGAGCGGAACACCAGGGTGGATTCCGGAAATCGCTGGGCAGCATCGGCAAACAGCGTGTCGCGGGCGAAGATGGATTGGAACAGGGGCCAGGTGTATGCAACTTCCGGTTTTACCACTTCGGTATAGGCTATCTCCAAAAGCTCGTCGCGGCTTCGGTCCGCCAAGGGCATTTCCAAAGCCAACGCCCGCGATCGGCGCGATGACAGGTGTTCGTCCAGGGTCGCAAGGAGCTGTTCCTTGTTCTGTTTGTCCAGTTCTATTCCGTCGCGTTGTAGGACGGAAGGTTCCACCGAGTTGACCATGGCAACGTAGCCGAAGGCTTCGTCCGCCACGCTTACGATAAGGGTAGCAAGAAAGAGTATGCCCACGATGGTTGCTATAAGGAATGCGTTGCGCCAGATGGTTCTTGTTGTGTGGCGCCTGGCCAGTTGGGTGCTTGCGCTCATTCGTAGGTCTCCCGGTATTTGTTGACGATGCGCCTGGAAACCATGTTAAGCGCAAGTGTTGCTAGAAACAGCACCATGGCTATGGCAAAGAGGCTGCGGTAGTCTACCGAGTCGTAGGACAGGTCTCCGCCAGATATCCGCACGATGTGTCCGGTCATGGTTTCTGCCGACTTGAATGGGTTGAGTGTAAAGCGGGGGCCTGCGCCTGCGGCCAGGGCGACTATCATCGTTTCGCCAACCGCCCGCGACAGGGCCAGTATGAATGCAGCCGCTATGCCGGAGAACGCCGCCGGCACCACCACCTGTACGCTGGTTTCCAGCCTGGTGGCGCCAAGAGCATAGGATGCCTCGCGCAGGCTCCTCGGTACCGCGGACAGGGCATCCTCGCACATAGAGCTTACCAAAGGCAGTATGAGTATGCCCATGACCAGGCCTGCCGACAGGGTGTTGTATACGTCCACCGTGTCTGCTCCAAGTACGCCGCGCAAGAGGGGCGTAACCACAGTTAATGCAAAGTAACCGTATACGACGGTAGGAATGCCTGCAAGCACTTCAAGTATTGGCTTGAGCGTGTCGCGCACTTTTTGCGGCGCGTATTCGGCCAGGTAGATAGCAACCATCAGGCCCAAAGGCAGGGCTACGAGCATTGCAGCAAGGCTTGTGGTGATGGTTGCCGTAAGCAGGGGCAGTATGCCGAACTTGCCTATGGCCGGTTGCCACTCGGTGCCGGATACGAACTCCCACAGGCTTACATCCTTAAAGAATGTGCTCGATTCGTTTCCAAGCACCAGCGCGATGCCCAGGGTGGTAAGCACGGAAACTGCGGCGCAGAAAAACAGAAAGGCCTGGACGATAGCCTCGCCCGGCCTGGCCCTGCGTTTGAACGGATGATCGGCAGGTGCTGTTTGCTTCATGGAACTCGCTTTCCGTAGAGGCATCTAGGATTTTTGCCACGGAGACGCAGAGAGCACAGAGATGCGGGGGTGGAAGGGGGAAGTTTCCCCCTCGCTCCGAAAGTCCGGCGACGCCGGACGTTTCTTCTCTACCCCCTCGCCGGGGGATACCCCCGGACCCCTGCGGCGCTCCGCACTGCTCGCGCCGCATCTCCGTGGTCTCCGTGCCTCTGCGGCTTGTTTTTTAATACCTGCCCTTAACGGCAGCGCGCCAGGCTTCCTTGGCTTTTTTTATCTCGGCGGCCGGGGCGGGGAAGTAGCCCACTTCCTTGAGCGCTTCGGCAACGTAGGTAAGGTAGTAGGCTATGAATGCAGCTACCTGGGGTTTGTCGTTCATGATCTTCGCATCGCTATAAACGAAGATGGGCCGAGCAAGGGGGTAGCTTCCCTTGTCCACGTTGGCTGCGTTCGCGGCTACACCGTCGATGGACAGAACGTTCAGCTTGGCCTTGTTTTCCATATAGTAAGCGAAACCGAAGTAGCCGATGGCGTACTGGTCATCCGCAACGCCGCGAACCAGCACGTTGTCGTCCTCGGACAGCTGCAGATTGCGGGCGGACAGGAGCGGTGCCTTGTCCTTCTTGAACAGGTGCTCAACAAAGTAGGTAAAGGTGCCGGAGTCGGTGCCCGGGCTAAAGCGCTTGATTTCCTTCTTGGGCCAGGAAGCGCGAACGTCGGACCAGTATACGGCGGTGGAGAAAGCAAGCTTAAGCTCGGCCTGGGTAATGTCCTTGGCAAAGGTGTTGCTCTTACTGACAACCACGGCCAGGGCGTCGGTGCCGATGCGGAACTCGATGGGCGTGCGGCCTATGGCTTTTGCCCAATCGATCTGGGTTGCGCTAATGGCAACGGACGCGTTGGCTATGTCGGTTTCGCCGGCTTTTGCCCAGCGCTCAAAACCGGCGCCAGAGCCTATGGAGTCGATGGTAACTTGTCCGGCAAAGCCGTCTTCCTTAAACATGGAAACGATGGCTTCGGAAACCGGGTACACGGTGGAGCTGCCGGCGGTGATGACGGTGCCGGTAACCTTGCTGGGGTCGATACCGGGCAGGAGCTTGTCCGGGTCATCGCTGGTTTTTGCTATCCAGGTGAACATGCCCTGGGCAAAAGCGCTCGTGGCAGCCAGGGCCAACAGGCCGATAAGTACTGTCTTCTTCATTCGGTATTCCTCCGTATAGTAAACGTTACGGAAAGAACATACGCGCCTCGGATAAGGGCTGTGCAAGAAGATTGTTAGGATTGTGTTAAAAACCTCTCCAGGCACTGCTCGCAATTGTGCCTCCTTCATTATTGACAGATTAGCATTGAGGTACGACGCTTCTGCTATCTTTTCGATACCTAAAAGGGGTGCTTTATGAAACATGTCGTACGTGTGCTGGCTTTATTTGCACT
>JAKQNL010000189.1 GCA_029565815.1 Spirochaetota bacterium
TCGTCGAAGAGGCGGGCGCCGGAACAGGTGTGGGTTTGCATGATCAGGTATTCTTCAGGGGTAAAGCGAGCCGGCTTTTTAAGGATTAAGTCCGATATGGCTACCTTGCCCACATCGTGGAGCATGGCGGCAAGCTTAAACAGGTCTTTCTCCTTATCTATCTGCTCCTTGGCTATGCCACGCTTGAAGGCCCAACGCTCGTACAGCTCCACGGCATAGCCGGCAACGCGGTTGACGTGGGCTCCGGTTTCTTTCGGATCGCGCAGCTCCGCCATGCGTATCATGCGTATGATCATGGCCCGGGTCATGTACGCACGCTGCAGAGCTACGGTCGCGTTTGCCGCAAAATGGGTAACCACATACTCGTCGTTCTGGCTAAAAGGCACAACCTCGCCATCCTGGTCCCGCGCATTGATGATCTGGATGACGCCGAGCACCACTCCGTTTTGCGTTTTTAGCGGAACGGTAAGCATGGACGTGCTCTTGTAGCCCGACGATTCGTCAAAACGCGTCGAGTAGCTGTACGGCGCATCTGCGGGCAGCTTGTACACATCGTGCAGGTTTAGGAGCTCGCCGGTTTCCGCTACATAACCGGATATGCTGTGTTTGTTGATCGGTATGGTAAAGTGCGGATACGCCTGTTTTTCGCCGGGCGGCAAGCGCTGCTGCAGGGTATCGTTCTGGGCGAATTTGATGACGATGGAGTCGTTGTCCTTAACGTAGATGGAGCCTGCGTCTGCGTTGGTGATGCGCCTGGCTTCCAGCAAGACCCGTTCCAAAAGCAGGTCGTAGTCGCGGATTTTGTTGAGCTCGGAATCGACCATGAAAATCTGTTGGGCTTCGGATTGGTCTACCATCTGGCTCGGAAACCTCCCGGAATCTGGAATGCGCGCGTATTCTTGCCTTACTACTATAGTTTGTTTTTCTGGACAGGGCAATGCGCTTGTTGTATATTATGAATGACTGTTCATTCATTTATGGAGGCTGCCATGGAAACGGTGCTGCTTACGGGGGCTTTCGGCAATGTAGGAAGGAGCACGGTACAGGCTCTTGTTGCCGAAGGCCGGCTGGTAAAAACCTTCGACAGGCCAAGCCGGGCTAACCGGGCGGCGGCGAAAGCCATAGTCAAGGCAGCTCCGACAGGGCGCATCCAGTGCCTGTGGGGCGACATACAAAACAGCCAGCAGCTAGCAAGCGCCATGGCCGGGGTAGACGCCGTCGTGCACCTGGCAGCCATTATCCCGCCGGCCGCCGACCAAAACCCTAGCCTGGCTGCAAGCGTGAACATAGGCGGCACACAGGCTGTTATCCAGGCCATGCAAACGGTATGCCCAAACGCTGCTCTTGTGTATTCGTCCTCGGTGGCATGCTACGGCGACCGCGTGCGTAACTACTTTATAAAAACCAGCGACCCCCTCATACCCTGCGAGGACGACGAGTACGCCAAGCAAAAAACAGCATGCGAAGCCTTGGTGCGAGCAAGCGGCCTTTCCTGGACTATATGCAGGCTTTCGTACATTGTGTGGCGAAAGAAGCTGGCCATGGACGCCCTCATGTACCGCATGCCCCTGGATACCCGCATAGAAGTATGCCACACCCTGGATACCGGGCTTGCATTAGCCAGGGCAGCATTCTGTACACAAGCCCGCGGCCAAACCTACAACCTGGCCGGAGGGCTTTCGTGCAGAACCACGTTCCGAGCATACCTGGACCGCATGCTGGGCATTTTTGGCCTAGGCGGGGCGTCTTTTTTGCCGGAAGAAGCATTTTCTGCAAAAGGCTACCACTGCGGCTGGATGGACACCGACGAGGCACAACGCCTGTTCGAGTTTCAGCGCTACAGTCTGGAAGATTACTATAAAGAAGTAGAAGCCGAAGCGCGAAGCATACGGCCCTGGGCACGCATGTTCCGTCCCATAGCACGGGCATCGGTACTGGCCCGCTCGCCCTACCTGCGCGCGTACTACGCCAAGGGCGGTCTTAGGGCGCTCTTGCATCCTGCGGTAAGTAAGACTTCCATAGGCAGGCTCTAAGAACAGCACAGTGGCCTACAGCAGGCCTATAGCAGGCCTATAGGTTCCCTATATCCACCTTGAACGCGTTCTGTACCATGCTGTGGATAAACGACAACACATCGCGCTCGGTAAGGGCCAAGCCGGCCAGCTTGGACAGCCGTACCGTATCCAACATGCCAAGGAAAAATACCGACAGGGCAGTTTGGTACTGCCGCGGGCTTAAGTTGAGGTTTACGCCCCGTTCCCGGGCAAGATCCCGCAGTATGCTTCCTATAAGCTCTGCCAGGCGCTCTACCTTATCCCTAAGGTCGGTAAAACGCAGGCCCTCGGACAGGATAAGGGCTACAAAATCGGTTTTTTCCAGCAAGTCCGGCAGGAAGCTACCAACCAGAACTTCCAGTTTTGCCACGGGGCCAGGCGCTGCGGCGCATGCAGCAAGCAATGCGTCATAAAAATCGTCCCAGCCTTCGTCGATGGCCGAGCGGATAATGTCGTCCTTGCTCTTAAAATAGGTGTACACCGAGCCTACGGGCATATCCAGGCGCGCGACCACATCGGCCACGCTGGTTGCGTGGAAACCCTTTTCCGCGAACAGCCGGGTTGCCTCGCTCAAGATAGCCTTGCGCTTGCCCTCATCCCGCTCGCGGGCCACGCTATTGATCCTTGCTGCGGAAAACGCCGTGGTCGAAGTCTTTGCGCACCTTGTCCCAGGCAAAGGCACGGCCGTTCATGGCTATGTACACGCCGTGCGGCAACAAACGGGCGGCCATAAAAGCAGAACCCAGGTTAAAGAGGGCATCCGATCCGTCGATTTTATACGGAACCATGGCCCCGGTAAGGACTATGGTTTTAGCTAATCCTGCAGGGCCAAGTATGCGGGCGGTCTCCGGCATGCGGTCCGTTCCGTGGGTTATGACGATGCGGTCTTCCATAGAACGTGCGCAGGCTTCCAGTATGACCTTGCGGTGCTCGTCGGTCATCTGGAGGCTGTCTATGAGCTGGATAATCTCCAGGGCTACCGGCGCGGTTATGCGCATGTGCTTGATGATATCCGGCAGGTGGGAATCGCGGAAGGTAAGCTCGCCCTTAATCTCGTCGTAGTGCTTGTCAAAGGTGCCGCCGGTTACAATGAGGCGGATGGGGTCGTCGTTCATAGGCATCAGTATGCCCGCCTCGATGCCTTTTGACAAGCGACCCAAGGCTTGGCATACTGGCGCCATGATACACGCTAGCGATACCCATGAGCCGCGCATACACCCAAGCTCCTTTGTAGCCTGGAACGCAGACGTGATAGGCGATGCCACGCTCGAAGAAGACAGCTCCGTCTGGTTTTCCGCCGTGGTGCGGGCAGACGTTGCAGCGGTGCATATAGGCAAACGGTCCAACATCCAGGACGGCGCCGTTGTCCATGTCGATGAAGGCATAGCATGCACCATAGGCGACGACGTAACCGTTGGCCACCGGGCTGTGCTGCACGGATGCACCGTCGGCAACGGCTGCCTAATCGGCATGGGCGCCGTGGTGCTGGACAAAGCCGTTATCGGCGAACAGTCCGTGGTAGGAGCCGGCGCCCTGGTTACCCAGGGAAAGACCTTTCCTCCCCGGTCGCTCATAGTCGGAAGCCCGGCTAAAGCCATACGGACGCTGGGCGACGAGGATGTTGCAGCCATCGCACAGAACGCAGGCCTGTATGTGCAGCTTGCAAAAAAAGCTGCCCGATACAAAGAGATCAAGCGGCCCTAGACAAGGTTTGCCTCCAAGACAATGGACGAAACAGTGTCATACCCACTACACTGGCGTCATGGGCGATTCAGGCGAGTTTGGCAAGAAGGTTTTTTTCCTCAACCCGGCTTCTGTTATGGAAGAAGTGTTTCCGGCCCTGGCAAACGCAGAGTTCGAGGTTTATAGGGTTACCCACCACCAAAGGCTGGA
>JAKQNL010000371.1 GCA_029565815.1 Spirochaetota bacterium
ACTGTATCCGGACATGAAGCCGGTTCTTTTAGACAGCCAGGCCTTTATGGCATCGCTGGTGCTAGCCATGCAAAATGCCCTTGGCGCAAGCGTTTGGATCATGGGGCTGTCCGAGCTTGGACCGCGAGGAATTTTCCGGCCCTGGGCAGAGCATCTTCTATCGTTGTATGAACGCGAGCCAGAACGCTATTCTAAGTTGTATGTGTTTAATCACTTTTCCATGGGCAGCTTCGCAAGCGACCTAAAAAAGCGGCGGCTGGCATCAGAAAACGCAGCGCAAGCCGTACTCCGTATAGGCATGGAAAACCGGGTTAGGGTTTTTGGCCGCTAGGCCGTATCACGATGCCGCCTGCGTGCATATCCCCATATATTCACAGCCTAATATTTCCGATACTATGAACGCGTAGAGCGCAGATCCGGCATGATTCGGTTCGAGCCCTCCAGCACCCCCATCCGGAGATGCACACATGAAATCCAGCACCATACGACGTATCATCATCGCCGCCCTTGCAGGCGTTACCATCGTGGCCATAGGCTCGCAGGCCGGTACCAAAGGCGTAGCTGCAAGCAGCCCGACGGCCCTGCGGCAACTAAGCTTGCCAGCCGGAGCATTGGCAGCCTCTGCAGACGGCCTACGGATAGCCAAAAGCGGCGGCGGCTTCGACACCGTGCTTGCCGGCACCGATGTGCGCAAAATTGTCCGCGCAGGCGTTCACTGGTACTTCCTTAGCGACCGCGGCGTGCTGTACAGCGCCGACCTCCTTTCCTTCAGCGAGCGCAACGCCGGAATACCGGTCAAGACCATAAAGACCTGGGAAGAGGGCCGCAAGGATTTCATCAAGGAGATCCAGGAGATCAAGGACCTTGAGGTCGATCCGTTCGATCCCCTCACCCTAGTGGCATGCACCAAGGACGAAGTGTACCTGAGCCGGGACGGGGCCCAGAGCTGGAAGGCCATCCCATCTCCGGCCACCCAACCGGGGCTCAAGGCCGTGGCCGTCACCAGCAAGCCCGAAGGGCTTATCCTGGCTTCGCATCCTATCAAGGGGCCCTTCGTCCGTTCCCTGTCGGGCGGCTCATGGACGCCCATCGGCGGGGATCTGGGCAAGAGCGACCCGGGGACCGGGCCAGACGAACTGGCCGACATAGCCGTGGAGCGCGTCGGCGAAAGCGCCCGGATCTGGGCGGCGAACTCCTTCCTGCACCGACTGTACAACTACGACAGGGCAAGTAAGCAGTTTGTGCTGAAATACGCAGACAGCGACGAGTTTTTCGCACTTGACTCGCTGATGCCGTCGGCAGACGGTTTGCGCTACCTATCCAACGGATCGGTGCTGAACCTGGCTTCCGGCGTTCCGCTCGTGGACGAGGAATATACGGCTTTGGTACACGCGGCTGCCGCATCAAGCAGCCGCCAGCTGAACGCGCTGTGGCTGCCGGCATCGGAGGACAAGCCGGAACTTGCCATGTCCGAGTTGTGGCTGGTCAACTTTAAAAGTGACAAACCCCATCTGGCAGCAGCGGACGGGCGCTACGGGCTGTACCTGCAAACGCATTTCATGGTCAATCCAAGCACCAAGGCCCAGTACGACGACATCATGACCAGGCGCAACCTGGACATGCTGGTGGTGGACATGAAGGA
>JAKQNL010000394.1 GCA_029565815.1 Spirochaetota bacterium
CCTACCCTTACTGGTTACCGGATCCTTTTACCTGTGCGCCGAGGCTGCGCGCATACTCGAAGCGTAGCAAAAGCACGCTAACGGATTAGGCTGAGGAGGCTTTGGAGTAAACCGATAAGCGCGCCCAAGAGCGCTCCAAACCAGGTAACGGCTGCAAGCTCCTTATCGATAACGCGTAGCAGTAAGCGCTCAACCTCTATCATGTCCAATTCTTCTATCTTGGAAATGACCATAGCTTTTATGTTGAGCGTGTCCAAAATGTTTGCGCTTTCCCGGGCGGCTAGCTCCGCCAAGGGTCCTGCCAGCTGATGGGCAAGCGCAGCAAGGCTTTCGGTTTGCACACCCAGGAGCGAGCCAATGCTTTGCTGTGCAATGGCGCCTGTCATGGATTCGTAAAACTGCTGTGCAGTAGAAGCCAGTACGGCATGGAGTACCTGCGTCTCGTTCTGTGCATGCCCGCCCAGCATGCCCGACAGCCAGCCGGACACCGAGCGCGCGATAGCGGCCTTTGCTTCCGGGGCTAAAGCCAAAAGATCGCCTACGGTTTTCTCACCCGCTGCCTGCGCCAAGAACGAGCTTAGGCTGTCCTCCCGTATGCCGGCCACAGCGCTTAGGATAAGCGGCGACAAAAGTTCGTGCAGCACCTGTTCCACAGGCTTTGCATGCTGATCGCCTGAGCTGCCGGCAAATACGGCAAAACTAGTAATGGGCTTGTCCGCTAGCGTACGGACAAAGCCCAGTACAGATGCGCTTAAACCTATACGCGTACTATCCTTAGCCAGTATGGCTTTCATGGATTCCAAAAAATCCCCAACCACAGCCGGCACGTTTTCCAATATGGCTTTATCGTACTGGCCAAGGCTGATAAAAAAGCGCTGAAACGCGTTAAACCTATCCAGGGCTCGGCGTAGTAATCCAGCCGCCGCAGACTCTAAAGTTGCCCGTATGGGATCTTTCGATAGAGCATCCAGCAGTGCGTCGCATGCAGGTTTGTACAATGAATCGCTAAGCGCACGTGCAAGCTGCGGTAGCGCTTCAGGGCCAAACAGCGACGCAATCGTCGTGCTTTCGGACAGCTCTTTGGCAAGAGCGGACGCAATCCCTATAGACAGGGTGTCGGCTATGGCTATGCGCGCTTGTGTATCCCCTGTGATTCTAGCGGCTACAGAAGCGGATAGAGCGTTCATGGTATCGCTCTGGGCAAAGGGCAACAGAGCCATGGGCTGTACACAATCCAGGGCTTTGGTAACAGCCTTTTCCACCGAATCACTAAACGCTTGTGATTGGGCAAGCGTCGTGAACGCGCCTCGGGCTAGATCGCGGACGACGGCGCCCAGTTCCGTTCCGATGGCGGAACCAAGCATGGAAGGCTTAGCAGACGACAAGGCGGACAGGGCGCGCAGTACGGCATGCTCCAGCCCTTGCTTGAAATCCGGGGATATAAGCCGCTTGAGCACAGCGTCCTTGGTCAGTAAATCGTCGGCTACCGTTTGGCCAAGCGACTGAGCAATGCGTGCCCGTTCCCTGGGTAAAATGCCGGGCGTAAACGGTATGCGCATGCCAAAAATTCGATATTCCTTAAGCGGCCTAAAGAGCATTTTGATTGCAAGCCAGTTGGTGAACAAACCTATGACCGCACCTACCAGTATGGGCAGCGCAAAAAACAGCGCTCGTTCTAGGCTCATAGGTTTGCTCCGGAAGCATTCATGGCCCGGTCTTGGC
>JAKQNL010000400.1 GCA_029565815.1 Spirochaetota bacterium
TGGCTCATGTTGGCAAGGAACTGGCTCTTGGTTTGGGTGGCTTTTTCCGCTTCTTCCTTTGCGGACACCAGGTCGTGTTCGCGCAGCTTCTGGTCGCTTATGTCCTGGAAGGCGCACCACAGCCATGAAGCGCCCGTATCATCCGTTTTTGCGCGCAGGGACGAGATGGACGTACGCAGCCACAGGCGCTTTCCGGAACTGCTTCGGGATCCGCATTCCACGGTGGCCATGTCCATGCGGCCAAGCAGCACTTCGGTTAGGTAGTAGGAATATTGGAATGAGTCTCGTTCTTCCAGCCAGTCGAATAAAGGCACCTGCAGGCGCTCGGGAATAAAACCTGCAAGCTCGGTAAACAGCTCCGTGAATGCCTGGTTCCAGACGACCGGAATGCCCTGGGCGTCCAGTATGATGACCGGCGTCCTGGCTTGTTCGAAGGCTACGTGGTAGATGGATGGGTCCAGGGCCATGGTTCCGCCTAAAAGTTTGCTTTAAGGATTTCCAGTGTTTTCTTCAGTATCTGATCGGGTTTGAGCGGTTTGACCAGGTAGCTTTTTACGCCGGCCTGGAACGCGCGCACGACCGATTCGCGCTGGGTTACCGCGGACAGGACAATAATGGGCATTTCCAGGTCTTGGGCATGGAGGGCGGACAAAACGCCGAAGCCGTCCACCTCGGGCATGCGCAGATCCAAGAACACCAGGTCGAACACCTTGGACCGCACTGCATCCAAAAAATAGCGCCCGTTTGGATAACTGGAAACCGTAGCTTTAAGCTGGCTGAAGGTGGTCTTGAGTAGTTCTTGGATGACAAAATCGTCGTCCACAACAGCTATCTCAAGGCCGCCTCCAAGCTCGGCAGCGCTCTTGTCGCCGCCTAGGCTCGCTTGCTTCTCCTGATCAAAGCGCATGCTCAGGATTTCCGTGCGCTGGCTTGGCTGGGCCGACAGGATGCGGTCGGTGATGATGGACGCCTTGTCTTCCGGCGCGTCCGCGGCCAGCGTATCCTGCGCTACCAGGCCGTCGAGGGCGTATTCCAGCGACGCGAGCACTTCTATGTCGCGGTAGTCCGCCTGCCCGGACACAAACTCGTGCAGGAAGGCCGAGCGTGACAGTATCTTTACAGCCCGGCTTTTCGCTCCGGACGCGTCCAATATGGTGCGCAAGAGGAAGTCCAGGTTGGATCCGTCCACAAACGACAGGTCCATGTCCGACATCATGATGAGCACACGCGGCTTTTGGATGCCGTACAGCTCGATAAGCTCGCGTATCTTAAAGCGCAAGAGCTCCACTTTTTCCCGGTTGATGCCGCGGGCTATCTCTATGAACACGATATTATCGTTTACATGCGCTTCGATGATGCAGGGCGTGGAATCCATCTCCAGGCGCGTGTCCAGAATCGACGCGAGGGTAGCGTAGAGCGTGTCCATCTTTACCGGCTTCATGAACACTTTGCGAATATTGAACTGCACCAGTTCCAGGAGGCGGTTTTTGTCGATTTTTTGGGCAGTGAGGATAACGGGAACGGAAGCGGTGTTTGGGTCTTTGGCCTTTTCTTCCAGCACCTCGCGGCATGAGCGGCGGCTTAGGTGGTAGTCCATAATGACGACATCAGGAGGATCGTTGCGCAATTTGGCCAAACCGTCCAGGCCGTTGATCGCTACAGCCACGTCCAGACCGGCGCGCGTGAACCGGTCCTTAAGGTAGTCCCTGAACAGATCGGATTCGTCGATGATAAGGATGCTTGCCTTTGGCATTGACGCTCCTTTTCCTGGTGTCCCAAAGCTTCGTAACACTAAGCAAATCTATATCGAGTATATGGAAAGCTCCTATACAGTGCAATAAACAGATTTTGCAAAAAAAACACGAAAATGTCCGCAAAAATTGTCGGAATGTGCTATAGTTATAGTGGCTCACTATACGGTATGTGCCTGGTTTGTATGGCACAGCATGCTTTTGCAACTTTTACTGGCATTTTTATGGGTTTACAGCCGATACTAACCAATAGGGCGCTTTTCCTACCTTTTACGGCGCCCAAGCAGGGGGATTCCATGTTCACATCCGTTCGTCGCTTGTTGTTTGTGCTGGTAGCCTTGTGTTGCGCCGCTTTTCTGTGGGCGCAGGATGCTGCCGTGCCGCCAACCGATACGGGAACGCCCGTGGTGGAGCAAGCCCCGGCAGTAACACAAGGCGCGCCAAAACCGGGAACCTGGCTTCCGGCCGAAGGATACGAAAACTGGCGCTACGTGTACGATGTTTCCGGATTCAAGCCCGGCGAATACAACATCATGGTACGGGTAACGGACTCTGCCGGCAATATATCCTTTGGCGGGCCGTTCAACATAGTGGTAGACCCGAAGTCGGACTTTCCCATCGCGCGCATAGCGAATCCCTTGCCGTTTATGCGCGTAGGCGCTGACCTGAACGTTGTGGGCACCTGCGTGGACGACGACAATATGGGCTCCGTTGAAGTCCGCCTCGATGACCGCGAGTGGGTCAAGGCATCCGGAACTAACTACTGGTCGTATTACCTGACCACTGCGGATGTAGCCGACGGCCTTCATACCCTGTACGCGCGCGGCGTGGACGAGTTTGGCGTTACCGGCGATCCGGTAAGCGTACAATTCCACCTGGACCGCACCAAGCCGCTCCATACCATTTCCCAGCCTGCGTTTGGAACCCTGGTATCCGGCAAGCTCACCATGAGCGGAACCGTGTACGACGCCAACGGACTCAAAAGCGTTTTTTACTCGATAGACGGCGGAGACTACTGGGAGCCGCTCAAGTATTCCCTGGACAAAAAAACCGGTATCGCAAGCTTCTCGCTGAACCTGGATACCAGAAAAATGCCCGACGGACCGTCGGTGGTGTGGTTTAAGAGCACGGACGGCGTAGGTTCCGAAGGCATCGCGGTGTTTCTCTATTTCATAGACAACACGCCGCCTGAGCTTGCCATCCTGTCTCCGCGCCTGGATGAGTCGGTAAACGGTTCGTTTACGGTTACCGGCCGCGTGCGCGACACGGTAGGCGTTACCAAGCTGAGCTGGGTGTACGGCAAAGATAGCGGAACCATGGAACTGGTACCCGGTAACCCGTACTTCTCCATCGCGTTTGAAGCTCCTGCATCGGGCAAGGTTGCGCCTGTTTTCAGCGCAACCGACGTAACCGGCAACGTGGTCAGCGTAAGCGTAGACCGTTTGGTAGAGCCGCGGGCGGATCTTGCCCGCGTGAGCATTGTCAGCCCGGTAGCAGGCTCCACTGTTGACGGCAGGCTGCGCGTTTCCGGCGGCGTTCGTGACGATGACGGCGTAAGCGCTATCGAGTGGCGCCTGGACGGCGGCCAAGCCACCCAGGTTCCCGGGGACGGCTCGTTCTCCTTCTTTGTTCCCACTCCAATATCCGGCCAGCGGGTTCTGGAAGTACGCGGCCTGGATGCCACCGGCGCATTCGGCCCCTGGGAGCGGGTACCGTTCACCTATGTAGGCTCGGCTCCAAAACTGTTGCTAGCCACCGCGGTCGATCCGGCCGGAGAGCGTGCATTCCAGTCCGGTATGAGCCTGTCCACCATGGAAGGCAGAGCTTCTATTTCCGGCACCGTGGAATCGTTTAATGCGCTAACATCGCTGTCATATTCTATTAACGGAGCCGCTCCGGTAAACCTGCCGCTTGGCAAGGGTTTGGGGCTGTCAAACTTTACCGTGCCCCTGCCGTCCAGCCTGCCCTATGGCGTACTGAGCCTGGTTATCAGCGCCGTGGATGCCGCAGGCAAGGAGCGCGTGCTTAAGGCTCCTGTGTATGCAATCAACTATACCCGTCCCCGCGTCGGTCCGCTTTTGGACTTTGCCGATGCCGGTGCCGAAACCGGCGGACAGGTGTCCATAGCACCCGGCTCTCCTATGGCTGGCGCTTTCATCGTTCCCTATGCAGGCGAAGATATCGCGTCGGTAGTGCTGGAACCAGCCACGCCCCTTGCATCTGTCGAATTTGATGGAAATATCGTGCGTGTCGTGTACAAGGCGGAAGGCACCAGCGCTCCAACCCTGGTAAAAGTACGCACAACCCGCGGACATACGTTCCAGGCCGGTCCATACGTTTTCAAGACCGATGCCCAGGCCCCGACATTGGCCATCAGCGAGCCGGCTTTTGGCGCCTGGATAAAAGGCGCCGTAGCTATCAAGGCAAGCGCCCAGGATGGCGGCGGCATGGATAAGGTTGAGTACTCGCTGAACGGCGGCGAGTGGCTAAGCCTTGCTGGTTCCGGCGCTGCATGGAGCGCCAATGCCCAGCTTACCGGCCTGTCCGGCCCGGTGTTCCTGGAACTGCGCGCGCGCGACAAATCCGGTAACCTAAGTTACGCATCTACCGCATTTATGGCAGACAGCGACGCACCGGCTCCACGCCGCTTGCTGCCGCTTGCAGGAGATGCAGCCGGCGGGTCGCGCCTGTTCGCGGTAAAGCCGGGAGAAAATCCCTGGAGCATAGCAAAAATCGAGCTTGGCAAAGCCGGCTCGTTTACCCTTTTGGATTATGCGCCCACCCTGTTCTTTGAGGCTGACCCGCGGGCCGGGGCTCTGGTGCTCCGCGTAACCGATAAGGCTGGCAACGTGGGCCAGCTGGATCTCGTGGAAGGCTTGGATAAAGCGGCGGCCCTTGCTGCTCCAGCTGCGCTTGAAAGCCTTAAAACCAATGTGGACGCCCGCACGGCGACCGGCGCCTACCTGGAACTGACCGGTGCCGATGCTGTC
>JAKQNL010000412.1 GCA_029565815.1 Spirochaetota bacterium
AAGCTGACCTAGTGGCATGAAGCTTTTGGTAAGCCACTAGGCTTGTGCGCCCCTTTTTGGCGATTATACTTAGACTCAAGAGCTTAGGATGAGAGCGCTTGATGAAAGGAAATACTATGGCTGGAAAACGCATGGTAGCTGTCCTGATTTGTATGCTGACTGCCCAGGCTGTGTTTGCTTCCGGTCCGCAGGATCGTATGGTGAGTGGCCTTATCGCGCAGCTTGGCAAAGCGCTTAGAAACGCACCTGCCCAGCCTAGTCAGGTGTCCGTATACGGCATATCGTGCGCGGATGCCAGTTTTGACACCTTGTCGTTTCAGGATCAGGTAACGACGGCTATCATCGATACGGGTAGGTACCGGGTGGTAGACCGCAAGAGCCTGGCCGTCCTTTTGGAGGAGCAGGAGCTTGCATACAGCGGGCTGGTGGACGATACCGGCCGCATGGTTCAGGCCGGCAAACTCATAGGCGTACAGGGCTTCTTTTTTGGTAGCGTCGAGTTCGGTAAAGACCAGGCTATTCTGAACCTAAAGCTGGTCGATGTAGAGAGTTCTGCCATAGTTTTTTCGGTACGCATTACAGCCAGCGATCCGGCTTTTGTGCAGATAGGCGGCGGGGTTGCATACACCATGCTGCCCATCGATGTAAGCGGAGACGGAACGGTGGATCAAACGAACCATGCCGTCGGGTTTGCCCTGTCCTACCGCCAAGGTTTTGACGCATGGCGCTGGGGTTTTGTCGGGGCAGATGTGCTCATGTACCGCGGCTTTTCCCAAGATCCAAGCCTAACAGTAAGCTGCGCAGCGGTAAAACCCAAGCTGTACCTTATGTTTGCCGATGGTCTTGGCTTTGTGCTCACTCCTTATGCAGGCGCGTCCATGGAAATGCTCCTTTTAGGCGAGGATGCTCGGGAGCCTACCGCGATTGCCGCCTATCCAATACTCGGTATCGATATCAACCCAACCCGGCTTTTGTGCATAAGCCTGGAAGGCGGGTATAGGCCCATCGATACCTTACTAAAATCCGGTACGGATACACATTTGCCCCCAGGTTTTGTGTTCATGGTGGGCGTAAAGTTGTATTTTGGCCTGCGGTAAAATGCGGGCGCTGTGGCGTTTGTATAGGCGTACTATAGGTTCCTTATAGAAAACAGCTCGCCCTTGCCCGCTGGGCGCAAAAGTGCTACAATTTCCTACGGTACTGTTTACGTATACAAGGTTTTTGCGTCGTGTTTTGGAGGTGTCCATGGCAGAACAGGGAGTTCTTCTTCAACTTGTTACCTTCCAACTCAGTGACGAACTCTATGGTATAGATATCATGGACGTGAAAGAAATCGTTCCGTCCAAGGAAATCCGGTCCATACCCAACGCCCCGTCCTATGTCGAGGGCCTGTTCAACCTGCGCGGCGAAATTATCCCAATCATCAACCTGCACAAGCGCTTTCACCTACGCAAAGCTACCCTCGATGACGAGGAAAACCTTTTGTCCGGTTTTATCATCATAGAAGTGGAAAAAATGAAGCTCGGCGTTATCATAGACCGGGTGGAGCGGGTTATAGCCATCGACCAGTCCGAGATCCAGCCGCCGCCGCAAATGCTGACCGGCATAGGCGCAGAGTACATACAGGGCGTGGCCAACCAAAACTCGGCGTACCTGATTATTTTGGATATCCGCAAATTGTTCAGTGCCAAGGAATTGCAGAAGATAGAAGAAATCAGAAGGTAGGCACCCGTTTCATGGACATTTCAGCCAGAAGCTCATACATCCGACGGAAAGATATGGATTCCGTCCTTAATTGCCTGGTTACCGACAACCTTGCTCCCGGACAATTCTTGGATCGCCTTATACGGCAGGCCAAGGAACGCTTGGGGTTTGACTACGGCTTGGGCTTACGAAGCCCCATTGGCGCTTTGGAGCTTGCCCTTTCCTGTCTTGGGCTTGAGGCAAACAGCGCTGTAGCTATTTCCGCCCTTGCACCGCGCTGGGCATACAAAGCTATAACAAAACGCGGGCTTACAGCTGTATGGCTGGATGCCGATGTAGGGGACCCATGCCTGGGTAGCGATGCACGGGAGCGGATAGCCTCCGGGCAGGCACAAGCGCTTTTTCTGTCCTCCCCGTGGGGCATACTGCCGGACCCTGCTAAGCTAGAGGCATTGGGTATTCCCGTGATCGAGGATCTAAGCACCTCGCTTGGCGCAAGCATAGCAGATGCCCAGGGGCCAAAGGCTGCAGGCAGTTTTGGTCTGTTTTCCATTATCGGTCTTGAAGATGCGTCGTCCATTACCGCAGGCGGCGGGGCAATTCTGTACGCGAACGCACGGCGGGAAAGCCAGGTGCTCCGTAATGGAGCCGAAAATCTGGTTGTGGAAGAGCGCTTGTCGGATTTAAACGCTGCCCTGGCTCTGTCGCAGCTCAAGGATCTGGACCGTTTTCTGGAAAAGCGCAGGGAACTCTATGCCATTTACGAGCAGTCGCTTGCGCGCTCGCATAAAAAGGCGCTTACCCAGGCAGGCGACGGTGAAGCTGCCCGTTTTGGCTGCGTGGTGGTGTTGGAAACCGGCGTTAAGGATGTATGCGCATACGCGAAAAAAAAGGGCGTGGACACCGTTATGGCTTTTGAGGATAGCTGCATAGGCGGCGGCCTGGTGCCCGAAGGCCTGTGCCCCCAGGCGGCATCGCTGGTGAATCGTTCTGTCGCTTTTCCCCTGCATCCGCGCATAGGAAAAACGGCTGCCCAAAAAATCGCCAAGGTCTTAGCGACCCTGCCCTAGGGGATACCATGCCGGACCATATGCTTTCCTGCATCGTTATAGCTAACCGCCACAAAGAAGACGCGGAGCGCATAGGTACGGACATACGGAAAGCCATGGAAACCAAAGGCTGGCATGCCCAATTGTATA
>JAKQNL010000422.1 GCA_029565815.1 Spirochaetota bacterium
GGTTTTCCCGGCGAAACCGAGGAGGACGTAGCGGATACCTTGCGGCTCTTAGAAGAGGCGCGTTTTGCGTATGCGTACATGTACTACTACAATCCGCGTGAAGGCACCAAGGCAGTGCTTATGGACGGCCAGGTTCCTACCGAGCTTAAAAAGGAACGGCTTGCGAGAGTCATAGCCTTACAGCGCTCCATTAGCCAGGACATCATGAAGTCTTTGGTTGGAACCGAGCTGGAAGTGCTTGCCGAAGGCGTTTCAAAAAAGAAGGAAGGCGAGCTTTTATGCCGCACCGATCATGATATGATGGTCGTGGTTCCTGCAAGCCAGTCCGCCATCGGTACGTTTATGCGTGTCAGGCTAGAGTCGCTGCGTGGTACCACATTCCGCGCTTTGGAGGTTCGTCCATGCCCTGGAAACTCGTAGTTTTTATCATCGTTATGGCTCTGGTTGTCGTGTTTACCGGTTTTAACCTTGGTAACACTGCCAATTTGTCTCTGGTCTTCGTTACCCTAAAAGATGTGCCGGTAGCGCTCTTGGCGCTTACAGGTTTTCTCCTTGGCCTTATGACAGCCCTGGTCCTGGTGCTGGGTCGCAAAAAACCTGCACAAAAAACCGCTGTGGAGGATGCAAAACCCAAGCTGCCTGCTACGGATCAAGCTGATCCAACACAGGTCGCAGAAGCCGAGCAAGCGCCCGCCGCAGGTAAAAAAACTCGGCGTATCCGTGGCGGAGGACGCCAGGTCCAATGATCAAGCCAGCCGGCAGGCTTGTTTCGTATGTGCTTGCCTGCGCGCTTGTGTGTTGTGCAAGCCAGGCGCTGTGGGCTCAGGCCGATACGGTGCAAAGCCTTGCAAAACGCTCGGGTGACGCAAACTTTGCATCCGATGTGATCAAAGCCGCCGGATCCGCCGCGAATCTAGCTGAGGCCATACGCATACTGGAAAGCCTTGCCCCCTTGGCAAAAGGCGCAGGCGCCACCACCGTGTACAGCCAGCTTGCCGTGTTTCTGGAAATGGAAAGTCGCTGGAACGAAGCAAGCCTTGCCTGGGAAAGCTCCGCCCGCTCTAGTGCTGCCTCATCGGCCTATAGCCTTACCCAGGCTGCGGTGTGCGCGTTGTACGATGGCGACCCGCTACGGGCTGCAAAACTGGTCGATGAAGCCAAAGCCCTTGGTACGGGCGATGCGGTTCACCTGTCGCTGATTTCCGCCTATGCCAGTTTTCTGTCCGGCGACCGTCCTGGTTCGCTCAAGGGCGCGCTAGCCGTCGTGTCATCCGGCGACAGCCGATACGAGCCTTCTGCCCTCGTGCTGGCTTCCGCCGCAAGCGAAGGCGCCGAACGCGATGGCTACCTGTCCCGCCTAAAAACCCGCTACCCGCGCTTGTATGAAAACGCCGGGCTTCCGCTTGCACTGACCATGCACCTGCTGGCCGCTTCCGGCATAAGCCTGGAGACAGCTACGCCTCTGTCGTCTGCGCCTTTAGCGCAATCAGCTGCACTGTCGGCTCAGCCGGCATCTGTGCCAGCGCC
>JAKQNL010000433.1 GCA_029565815.1 Spirochaetota bacterium
TGGCTATTCTTGGTGTCGGTCTGGCTGTCAATGTGCTCACTCTACCATTATACGCCAAGGCAGAAGCTTGGCAGGCAGTGGAGCGCGCGATACGCGCAAAACTCAAGCCCAAGGTAGACAGCATAAAAGCAGTCTTTAAGGGCGACGAGCGCATGATGATACTGTCTACCTATTACCGGCAGAATAAGTACCATCCGGTATACGCGCTTAGAAGTTCGGCCGGGCTCTTACTGCAAATTCCGTTTTTCATAGCCGCATATAGTTTCTTGTCACACTTACCCCAGCTGGCAGGCCGGGGTTTTTTTGTTATTGGCGATTTGTCTAAACCCGACGGACTTTTGCACGGCCTGAATCTATTGCCTATTCTTATGACGGTTTTGAATTTGGTAGCTTCGGCTGTGTACGCAAAAGGTCTGGTGGTAAAAGAAAAGTTACAGTTATACGGAATGGCTATAATTTTTCTTGCGCTGTTGTACAATTCTCCTTCCGGCCTGGTGCTGTACTGGACATTCAACAATCTGTTTAGCTTAGGGAAAAACATCGCGTTTAGGCTGAAACGACCCCTCGTGCTGTTGTACGCTGTTATGGCAAGCGGCGCTATTGCTCTATCAGGAGCGGCGCTTTTCATACTGGATACCACAGCCAGAAAACGCCTTCTCGTGTTGGTGTTATCTGCCGTTGTACTGGTTTCGCCCATCATCGCAAAAGCCCTTGCATGGGCTGCAAAGAAACTCTCCGATGGAGCTTTGGCAGAACCGCGATCGCGCTTTAGGTTGTTCATGCTTTCATGCATAGCGCTGGCTGTGCTTGTTGGGGTCGTCGTTCCTATTAGCCTGATTGCAAGCTCGCCCCAGGAATTTTCTATGCTTGGGGATAATCCACACCCGTTATTTTTTGTTGCGCGCTCTGCCTTCCAGAGTTTGGGGTTTTTCCTTGTATGGCCAGCTTTGGTATACGCCTTGTTCGGACCGCGTGTGCGGTCCATTCTGGCAGCCGTGATGGCAGTTCTTGCTGTGTGTGTCCTTATCAACGTATTTGCTTTTAGCGGGGAGTATGGAACTATTTCCCGCGCGCTTGTTTTTCCGGATGAAAGCTTACTGCGAACAACGCGGAATACGGCGCTCTTGAATGCCGCGGCGATGCTAGCTGTAATTGTATTGCTAGGCTTTGCAATGAAACTGCGTAAACCCGGCTGGATTAGTGCTGTACTAGGAATCGCATGCGTTTCGCTTGGTGCATACTCAGGTCTTAAAGCTTTTGAAATCAACTCGGCATATATGGTCTTAGCAAAGCGAACAGAGCACAATGCAATTGCTAGCGCCGCGTCGATAGAGCCTGTGTACACGGTGTCCACATCGGGCAAGAACGTGTTGGTATTCATGTTAGACCGGGCGATAAGCGGGCTGATTCCGGAACTGATCCAACGTGAAAAAGATATAGCACAAGCACTAGAAGGTTTTACCTGGTACCCTAATACCCTGTCGTTTAACGGGCATACCATGGCAGCAGCACCTGCTTTGTTCGGAGGTTATGAGTATACACCACAGGAAATAAATAGACGGAGCAGCGTAGCTCTTGTGAATAAACACAATGAGGCGCTAGCTGTTATGCCGCTCTTGTTTGCGCGTTCTGGATGGTCAAGTACCATTAGCGACGCGTCTTGGGCAAATTATAGCTGGATTCCGGACAACTCTGTATTTGCCGGTTTTGACGGTGTGACGGCTTTCAATCTGGAGGGCGCGTACACAGACGCGTGGCTTGGCGAGCGCGGACTGAAAACGGATCCTAGTGGCGCCCTGCAAAAGAATCTGGTACGTTTTGGCCTTTTTAAGGCGGTGCCAC
>JAKQNL010000447.1 GCA_029565815.1 Spirochaetota bacterium
CGGCTAGGCGCACCAGGGCATTGCGGTTTTCGCCGTAGTCCAGGATGCGGTTACAGACGTACTCGACGATGTTCCACTTGCGGTTGTCGGCAAATATGTTGATAAGCGATACCAGGTTGGAATCGTCGATCTGCTGGCGGGATAGGCTAATGATGCCGGACAGGTACAGCGCGCCTATGCTGTTTTTAGAGTGCGCAAGATGGTCGTCGCACAGCTCTTTGGCCTGGTCCACCGCCTTTTCGCGGGCGGCTTCCTGGAACAGGGCGTCCAGTTCCTTGATCTGGTTGACAGTATACGCGCCAAGTGTGGCTCTGGTCCACTTTTCCTCGTTGAGCGCGTCCTGTAGCCTTTTGACCACCTCTGGCATAACTGGATTTACAACCGGCGTATCGGACATCTTAAAGTCTCCTCTTGGGGTATCACGCTATGTATTGCCTGTACACGTTCGCGTCCAGCAACTTGATCTTCCGTAAAAGCTCGTCCACTTTAGACCGGTCTTCACGACGGGCCAGGCTGTGGTCGATAAGCCAGAAATACCGGTTGATGAGCCGGGGCAGCACAAAGGGCCGCCTAGAGCCGTCCGAGGACAGCTCCGTTTCCAGTTCGTACACCGATTGCCGCAGCTTGCTTGCCTCTATAGGCTTAAGCTCGCGCTTGACAGAAAACACGCCCGACAGTTCACCCAGCACCGGAATCCACTCGGCTATCTCAGGCCCGGTTCTGCCGCCGTCCTGCGCCATGGCCCGCATCCGTTCGACGCTTGGCGACTCCAAGAGTTCCAGGTCCACCTTCTGCGGGTTCAGGAGAAACGCCTCCCGGAACAGGGCTTTGGACGCCCGCTGGTCGCCCAACAGATCGTACGCGTCCGCTAACTGGGCTAAAATCGCAGGATCGTCCCTGCGCGCCTTTGCTGCAGCCTCTAGCGATCGGGCAGCCCCGTCAAAATCGCCCAGACCCTTATGGGCAATTCCAATACGGAGCATAAGCTCTGCGTCGGTGCCGTCGCCCTCGGCCGCGTATTCCCGGTAGCGATCCAGCGCGTAGCCAAAGGCAAAGCGCCTATACGCCTGGTTGGTACGCTCCACGGCTCCCGGTGTTCTGGCCGCAAACAGGGAAAAAGCCTTCCAGCGTTCCAGTATGTGCTCGCCGGACTCAAAGGCGTTTTTCCGGCTGCCGGCGCGCTCAAGCGCATCGAGCCACCAGGCCGAGCATTTGAGCGCGTACAGAACCTCCGCATGATCGAAGTCTGCAGAAAGCGCTTGGTCCAACATCGCCGCCGCAGAGCTAAGCTCTCGCTGGGTCAGGAGGGAGTATGCTTCGGTCAAAAACGTTTCGACGCCGTCGGGTTTTTCCATGTGCCTCAAGATGTCCGCGTATACTCGGCCAACAGTATTCTTTTTATTCTATCTGAACTTACGCTGAATAGTCAATGAAGTTTATGTTTCTCTTTGTGGCGCTTGAGGGCGCGGACTGTCCGTGCTAGAATCGTTCCATGACGCAAACCATTGTCGCTCCATCGGTCCTATCAGCGGATTTCTCGGATATGGGCTCTGCCTTGGAAGCGGTTTCCGCCAGCACAGCTCCCTGGCTGCACCTGGATATTATGGACAATCGTTTTGTCCCAAATCTTACCTTCGGACCCAAGATGGTCGCCGACCTGCGAAAGCGATCTTCCTTGTTTTTTGACGCCCACCTTATGACGGTGGAACCGGAAAGCCTTGTGGACCAGTTTGTCGATGCCGGAGCGGATGCACTTACCTTTCACCTGGAAGCTTGCGTGCACGCGCACCGCCTCCTGGAACGCATACGGGCCAAGGGCATAAAAGCCGGCATTTCCATCGTTCCGTCTACGCCGGTATCGGCGTTAATCGAGCTACTGGACTATGCAGACATGGTTTTGGTCATGACGGTTAACCCAGGCTTTGGCGGTCAATCCTTGATACAGTCCTGTGTGCAAAAAATAGCTGCCCTTGCCCGTATGCGTAGCGAGCGCGGGCTGGATTTCCTCATCGAAGTGGACGGCGGCATCAATGCGAGCAATTACTCGTCGCTCGTACACAACGGGGCTGATGTGCTGGTTATGGGCAACGCGTTTTTCCAGTCTGAGGACAAAGCTGCTTTGGTTAGGTCCGTGCAGCAAAACACCGCGGGTCAGTAAAAACCATCGGGTTTTTGGAGCTAAGCGTAATGGGCGCGGCATTCTCGGCCGAAAATATACCGATGGAAGGGAAGGTCCAATGAGAAAACGGATTTTTGCGCGTTCGCTGTGTGTTGCGTTCTGCGCTTTCGCTCTTTCCGGGGCTTACGCTCAGGCGGGAACCGCATCGAGCGTCGATTCGCTCCGTTCGGGCATCCAGCTGTTCGCCGAAGGCCGCTACGAAGAAGCCCTGCCGGTGTTTGACGCCCTGTTCCTGGATACATCCGCAGGCAGCTTGCGGCCGGAAGGCGCATACTGGTCGGCCATGACCCACATGGCTAAAGGCGATGCCGCAGCCGGGCTGAAGGCCACCGATACCTTCCTTGCCCTGTATCCGACTCATGCGCGGGCGGCGGAAATGCAATACCAACGCGGCCGCGCAGGCTTCATACTGCGCGACTACGAACTGGCCCTGCAGTCCTTTAGCGCTTATCTGAGCGCATACCCCAAGGCGGACAACGTGAGTTCGGCCATCTTTTGGTCCGCAGAATCGCTGTACGCGGTAGGCAGGCTGTCCGAGGCGGAAAAGCTGTACCGCACGGTTGCGGAAAAATATCCGGATAGCGTTAAGGCAGAAGCTGCTCGATACCGAATAGCTCTAGTTCAGTTCAAATACCGCGAGGACGAGCTTCTTACCCTCCTTAAATGGAGCCATGAGGAATCGCTGCGCATCATTGAAGAATTCCAGCGCAGGGAAAAGGCGTACGAGCAGGCTCTGGCCCTATACCAGAAGCGTTATGGCGAAAGCCAGTACGGTACGGCCCTTGCGCAGTCCACCCTGGAAGAGGAAATCGCTTCTCTTAAAAGCTCCATGGACGACCTGGCTCGCAGGCTTCAGGAAAAAGACGCTCGGGTAGTGCAGCTGGAAGCCGATTTGGCAGCGATGAGCGCTCTGGGCAGCCAGACGTCGGCTGGCCACAGCAGCATAC
>JAKQNL010000449.1 GCA_029565815.1 Spirochaetota bacterium
CACAGGGGGCCAAGCGGAACACCCAGCTTCCTGGCCTGCTCCGGATTGAACTGGCCGGGCCGCTGCTCTTCTTCCATGCAGTAGCCTACGCAGGTTTTGGTATGCCGCAGGGGAAAAGCGCGTATTGCAAAACCATCGCCCTGATAGCACAGTTCTGGCGCCTGAATTTCCTTTACGATAATCTCGTAGTTTATGTACATGTCCAGCACGCGCCTGGAGGACTCCACATATTCGGCTATCTTTGGCGGGCCGTATATGTACAAAGGCTCGTCGCGGTCCACCTGGCTCGACAGCATCAGTAAACCAGGCAGGCCAGTCACATGGTCGGCGTGGGTATGCGAAATGAAAATCGCGTTGATTTTTTTCCAGCGTAGGTTGAGACGCTTAAGCGACACCTGCGTGCCTTCGCCTGCGTCAAAAAGAAACAGGTCTCCTTCACGCCGCAGGAGCATGCTGGTTAGGTGCCGGTGCGGCAAGGGCATCATGCCGCCGCAGCCTAGGATGAAAGCTTCCAGGTTCATGGTTGCCCACTATACGGAAAAACGGCGGGCTTTGCAAATGCCAGCGTTTAGGTTTATACTGAGCCACAGAACGAGCCGGATCAAGGCAAGCTATGCCTTCCGGCGCCACAGGCCACACCCAAGGCCTATACGCGCACAGCTCAGTAAGCGTGCGCCATAAGCGAGCACTATACAGCGCAGACGGTTTCGGGACAAACCACTCTGCACGGTGCACGCGCTGCCAGCATCCGCTCATCCGGACGGCTTTTAGTGCCGTAGCGTTGGCACTACCGGTTTTTTAGAACCGCTATTCCAGAAGGAAACGTCCCTACAAAGGAACCTGCATGCAATCATTCACGGCCATTGGCCTCAACGATGCCGTAGCCCAGGCTATGAGCTCGTTCGGCTTCGCCGGACCCACAGAAATTCAGACCAAAGCAGCCGCGCCCATGCTGGCCGGCAAAGACCTGTACCTAAGCTCAGCCACCGGCTCGGGCAAAACCTTTGCGTACCTGGCCCCCATGCTCTGTGCTATGCCCGGCGGGTCCCGCCAGGTGGTAGCTATCATCGCTGCCCCAACGCACGACCTTGCGGCCCAGCTATTCCGCGAATGCGAGCGCATGATACGTGCATCCGGTTTGGATTTTGAGGCAGCCCAGTTTTTGGGTTCCGTGCCCCTGGACCGCCAGCTTAAGCGCCTGTCGCAAAAGCCAAACATCGTGGTGGGTTCCGCAGGCAGAATACGAGACCTGTTGGCCAACGGGCACCTGGACGCAAGCGCGTGCCGCTACCTGGTTATGGACGAAGCCGACCGCCTCTTTGAAAAAGAAACGCAGGACATAGCCTGCGACATACTGGATGCCATGCCAGGCTCATGCGCAAAAGTGCTGGTGTCGGCTACCATTCCGGAACGAACCATAGAACGATCGGCCCGCTGGTTCCGGGAACCGGAGCGTGTGTTTTTGGATTCTACCGAAGCTTTGCGCGACAGTATCGAGCACTGGTGCTTCCACGCTTCGTCGCGAAGCAAGGTGGAGTTCCTGCGCAAATTCGAGGCTGCGGTAAAGCCAGCCCGCTGTCTCATTTTCGCATCGTCCAACGCATCCATATTTACCATTTCCAAAAAGCTGGACTACCTGGGCTTTCCCGCAGCCGTGCTTAAATCCGACCACGACGGCCAGGACCGCCGCTCGGCCTTGGATAATTTCTGTTCCGGCGCCGTACGCTACCTTATCACGACGGACTTGGGCGCTCGCGGCTTGGACGTTCCCGATGTAAGCCATGTGCTCAGCTTTGACCTGCCGGAAGAACCGTCGGTATATGTGCACCGGGCAGGTAGAACCGGCCGCGCCGGCAAACGCGGCATATCCATAGCGCTTACCGACCTTGTGGAACTAAAACGGGCATCCAAAATAGCCGTCCGCTATGGCTTTGCCTTTGTGTGCAAAATTCTGGATTCCGGTCATGTGCACGACATAGAACCGGACAACTTCTTTGCCCAAGCCGAGGAAGAAGAAGCTTTACGAAAAAATGTTCGGCTAGAAGCCCCGGAGCGAGCCAGTTCCGCTCTTAGGCGCCCCAGGCCAAGTGCGCCAACAGGGCCTGCCTACAAACGTGAAAACCGCAGCAGCCAGGGGGCTGTACGCCGAATCAACTCTACAGCCGGCCACAGCGATGAACAGCGGCCTCCAAGGCCTCCTAGGCCTTACGGCAGGACCGGTAGCGCACAGCCGCAGAACGGCGAACCAAGACCGCAGCCTAGTTCGGCACAGCCGGATGCCGAAGCCCCTAAAACCCGCGGGCGGCCGCAAAAGCAGCATACCAGTAGGCCAAGCCAGCATCGGGGCGAAAAAGACAGCCACAGCACAAACAGGCAAGGCAAGCGTCGAGAGCCTAGCGACAAGGTCTAAGGA
>JAKQNL010000026.1 GCA_029565815.1 Spirochaetota bacterium
CGGGCCGTGGTTATTCCCATGGACCGCGAGGTTTTGCACGTGATACCGCAAACCTTTATCGTGGATGATCAAAAGGGAATCCGCAATCCTTTGGACATGATAGGCGTACGGCTTGAAGCCGAGGTGCACATCATTACCGGCTCGGTAACCAGCGCGCAAAACCTGGTGCGTTGCGTGAATCGAGCGGGCTTTAAGGCATCCGGCTTGATACTCCAAAGCTTGGCTGCATCCCGGGCTGTGCTTACCAGCGACGAAAAGGAGCTTGGCTGCCTCTTGGTAGATCTTGGCGGCGGGACGACGGATGCGCTGCTGTTCTCCGATGGTGCGCCGTATTATAGCGCTTCCGTCAGCGTTGGAGGCTCCCAGGTTACCAACGATTTGTCCATCATTTTAAACGTGCCTATGGATGTTGCGGAGCGCATCAAGCGCGAAACCGGAACCTGCTACCTACAGCAAGTGGATCTAGACGATACGATACTGGTTCCCGGTGTTGGTGGCCGCGGCCCGCAGGAAGTCTCCCGTGCAAAAATCGCCGGCGTTATGCAGCCGCGTATGGAAGAGATATTCCGCCTGGTACGCGAGCGCGTGGAACAAATGGGGTATTGGCGCCTCATAAAAGGCGGCGTGGTGCTCACTGGCGGCGGCGCTGTCATGCAGGGCGTTGTGGATCTTGCATACGATGTTTTCGGCGTTCCGGTGCGCACGGGTAGCCCAAGCGCTTTTGGCGGTATGGTTGAAGAGTACCGAAGCCCGAACTTTGCAACCGCGGTAGGGCTCGTCATGCTCGGGGCGGAGCGTTTGGGCCCCCAGCCGAGCGAACAAAAAAGCCGCGCAGGCGACAAAGCGCCGCGGGTAGGCATTTTTGGCAAGCTGAAAGAATGGTTACGGGAATTTAACTAGAATAACCAGTTTCCTGCAGCTGACACTGGCGGGAATATGTAAGGAAAGCGAACGGGGGGGATTATGACGCTTAGGTTAGTGGATGATAACGAAGAACAGAGAAAGCAAGCGGCGCAGGAAACGGATTTTGCGCAATTCATGAACCGCGGCGGAAATCCTAATGGACAGAAAAAGCCCGGCGCCGATGACGACGGCTTTGACGCTATGATGCGCCCGACGGTCATCAAGGTGATAGGAGCCGGCGGCGGCGGGTCAAACGCGGTTAACCGCATGATGGAAGCCGGTTTGCGTAATGTTGAATTCATCGTTGCAAACACGGATCTGCAGGCCTTAAAGCGATCAAGGGCTCCCCTACAGCTTGGCTTGGGCGCCAAGGTGACCCATGGCTTGGGTGCAGGTGGCAAGCCGGAAGTTGGCGAGAAAGCCGCTATGGAAGATCGGGATGCCATAGCCAGGGCTTTGGCTGGCGCGGACATGGTGTTTGTAACCGCCGGCATGGGCGGCGGCACCGGTACAGGAGCGGCTCCGGTTATCGCGCAGATTGCAAAAGAAATGGGCGCTCTTACCGTAGCCGTCGTTACCAAGCCATTCGATTTCGAAGGCAGGCTTAAAGCTCGCTTGGCAGAGGAAGGCATAGAAAAACTGCGCCAGTCTGTCGACACGCTTATTGTCATACCGAACCAGCACCTGATGCGCGTGGTGGAGAAAAAGACCCCCATTAAAGAAGCGTTCACCATGGCTGACGACGTGCTGCGCCAGGGCGTGCAGGGTATATCCGACCTTATCACCGTTACTGGCGAGATAAACATAGACTTTGCGGATGTAAGCACCGTTATGCGGGACCAGGGCGACGCGATCATGGGCATAGGCCGCGCATCCGGAGACAACCGGGCCGTTGAAGCAGCCGAGCGCGCGGTGTCCAACCCGCTTTTGGAAGATGCGCGCATAGACGGGGCAAAGCATATCCTGGTGAATGTGAGTGGCGGCGCGGATCTGTCGCTGAACGAGTACCAGGAAGTGGTGAATATCATAACCGCAAAAGCAGACGACGATGCCCTGGTGATAGCAGGCTGGGTAAACGGCTGCGACGACGAAGATGAACTTTCTGTAACAGTCATCGCGACGGGCAATCAGCGAACGGTGCGTACCGCGGTGCTGTCTCAGGCAAGCAGGCGTGAATCGGTAAAAGACCTGGGCGACATCATGGGGCCGGATGAATGGCGTAAGATAGCGGATCCTAGAAGCGAGAAATCGTACCTTATGGGCCGCAATGATGCCGAGGAACTGGATATCCCGACGGTCCTACGGGGCCGAAAGCTGGCAGTAGAGCGGAGCCAGGACTAATGCCGCGTACCGCGATGGACCCTGTCGAAAGCTACGGCGCTTGGCTTCTGGCCGCGCGTCGGAGGTCTCCTCTTACCCTGGATGCGTACATGCGCGAAGCCAGGGCTCTTAAAGCATGGTTGTCCGATCGCGGGATTGAACTGGAAAAAGCACGTACGCAGGACATTCTTGAGTACCTGGTTTCGCGCCGGGTGGACGGCATAGGGCCAAGAACCCTGTCGCGGGTGGTTTCCGGCCTTCGCGGCTTGTACCGCTACCTTAGGCTGGAAGGTATACGCCAGGATGATCCGACCGAGCTTTTGGAAACGCCGCGCCGTGAACAAGCGCTGCCCGATGTATTCCAGCCGGCCGAGGTTGATCGCATACTGGCTGCGATCGATGTATCGCAGAGCGCAGGTTTGCGCGACCGGGCTTTGTTCGAACTGATCTACTCCTGCGGGCTGCGAATTTCCGAAGCATCCGGCCTTACCTTTGACATGCTGTACCTGGATGAGCGCATTATCCGGGTTATGGGCAAACGGAAAAAGGAACGCATAGTGCCTTTCGGCGACGATGCCGCAGCCTGGATAGGCCGCTACCTGCGCGAAGGCCGGCCGGTACTGGAAAAAGGGCCGCGCTGCGACCGCGTGTTCTTAAACCGTTCAGGCAAAGGCCTGTCCCGCAAGGGCATCTGGAAGCGCTTTGATGAACTGCGTAACCTTACCGGCGTATCCGGCAAGCCACATACGCTCCGTCACTCGTTTGCGACGCATCTCTTGGCAGGCGGCGCCGATCTTCGCACTGTCCAGGAGCTCTTAGGACATGCGGACATATCTACCACGCAGATATACACGCATGTGGATTCCGATGCGCTTGCCCGAACGCACGCGCAGTGCATGCCGGACAGGCGCGCATACAGGACAGTCCGAAGCACGGCATCGAAAAAAGCAGTAGCCGCAGCGAAAAAAGCGGCACTTGCCCCTACTGCGTGCGCGGTTGAAGGCTCGGGCGTATCGTCCGATGAAAGGACACAATCATGAGACGTATCGCGTTAGTATCGTTGTCCGCGTTCATCGTGTTCGCTTCCTCCTGCGATAGCGCTCCTATGAAGATGCTCGAGCGCATGTTCGACCTGGAAGCTCGCTCGGCCAAGGGAGCTCCTCCGTCTAGTGTTGAAGAACTGAAAGCGGCCATTGCAGAGTGGGGCGGAAAAATCGAAAAGACTCTGGAAGCACAGGATAAAGTCGCCATGTACTGGAGGCTGCTTGCCATCCGCTACATGGACAAGGCTATGTACGGACCATCCCTGGAAGCTGCGCAGAAAGCTTTGCAGTTTTATCCGGATAATTCAGGCCTGTACTATGTTGCCGGTGTTTCCGCGGCCCATCTTGCACGAACTACTGCTACAGAAATCGGAGCTCCGGCAGCCAGTCGGGAGCAGTGGCTGCGCACGGCGGAGGAATCCTATCTGCAATCTGTGAAGCTTCTGCCCAATAATACCAGAAGCTGGTACGCGCTTGCAGCTCTGTACTCGTTTGAGATGGAACGATACGAAGAAGCGGTGGCTGCGATAGACAAGGTGCTTGCTATCGAAACGGCCAATATCGACGCGATGTTCATACGCGCCCGTTCCCTGTACGGAGCCGGCCTCCTTGAGGAAGCAGCGAACGAGTACGAGCGCATCATCAAGATAAGCAAGGTGGAGGCTAAACGGGAACAGGCGGCACAAAACCGTAAGAGCATACTGGATGAACTGTATGGTCCGTGACGCAAACCGGCTGGAGCTTCTGGCCTTGGCCCATGCGCCGTTTATGAGCGCGCGCGAAAAAATACTGATTGCCGATGTATTGCCTGCAGCAGGCGGCATTGCGCATTTTACTACACACGACGCACAAAGCGTGCTGGGTCGATCCTTGCGCGGCGCACTCTGGCAGGCCGATCAATGGATGCGCGATGCTGAACGCGATGAGCGTTGGTTCCGTAAGGCAGGCGTTCGCGCCCTGTGGTATTGGGACCAGGATTTTCCGCCGGCGCTTCGTGAAACAGCCCGGCCGCCGTTTATGCTGTTTGTGCGGGGTGCATTGCCTGCTTCCGATAGGCCGGCTGTTGCTATGGTCGGAACACGGTTTCCGACTGGCCGTGGTTTAATCGCATCCGCAGAGCTTGCAGAAGAAGCAGCTCGAGCGCTGGTGCCGGTTGTATCGGGCCTGGCTCGCGGGGTGGATGCTGCGGCGCACCGCGGGTGCATGGCTGGGCTTTCACCGACTTTCGCCGTTCTTGGCCGTGGCGTCGATGAAGTGTACCCGAAATCGAACAAGGATCTTGCTGCACGCATTATTGCAAGCGGCGGCGGTATCTTGTCCGAATACCCGCCAGGGGTTCCTCCGTCGCGCTGGACCTTTCCCGAGCGCAACCGTATTATTGCTGGCTTGTGCAGGTCTACCGTGGTTGTGGAAGCTCCAAGCGGTTCAGGTGCTCTTATTACGGCTTCGTTTGCCTTGGAAGAAGGCAGGGATGTATATGTGGCAGCCGCATGCAGAGGCAGCTCAAGGAATGCCGGAGCCGACGCGCTGGCTGCCGAGGGTGCTAAAGAGATACAAGCTTTTTCCACGATTCTGGATGATTGGAGATGAAAGACATGGCTAGCCAAAAGAAAACCGGTGTTGTAAAAGACGCCACAGTACAGGCACCACATTCTGATGGCGCGGCGAAGGCTGCCCCGGCCGGGAAGAAAGCTGCATCCTCTGCGAAGAAGGCTGCCAGCTCTGGGAAGAAGGATGCATCAGATGGCACCAAGGCTACAGCCTCCGGGACAAAGGTCGCATCGGCTAAGAAAAAGCCAAGCGCCGCAAAGAAGGCTCCAGCAGTAAAAAAGACAGACTCTAGCGAGCTAGCGACAAAAACCGCGGCTATAAAGGCCAAGGCGGACAAGAAGCCTATACTGGTTATCGTAGAATCACCGGCAAAAGCGAAAACCATAGAAAAGTACCTGGGCGACAAGTACGTCGTGCTTGCTTCCATGGGCCACCTTATAGACCTTCCAAAATCCAGGATGGGCGTGGATGTTGAGCATGAATTCACACCGGAATACCTAACGATACGCGGGAAGGCAAAGCTACTAAAAGAGCTACAGAAAAACGCGAAGAAGGCAAAAGCCGTGCTGCTTGCCTCTGATAATGACCGTGAAGGCGAGGCAATTTCCTATCACATAAAGAACGCACTTGCGCTCAAGAATGAAGGGCTGGATATAAAGCGCATCGTGTTCAACGAAATCACTCCGCAGGCTATACGCGAAGCCGTACGCCAGCCTCGCGAGCTGGATGAGAACAAGGTGAATGCCCAGAAGGCGCGCCGGGTTCTCGATCGTTTGGTGGGCTACGGCCTGTCGCCCTTGTTGTGGAAAAAAGTGAAGAACGGCTTGTCGGCCGGTCGTGTCCAGTCGGTTGCATTGCGCCTTATATGCGATCGCGAAGCCGAGGTGGAATCCTTTATTCCAGAAGAATACTGGAGCCTGGAAGCTGATTTCAAAAAAGGCCGCTACGCTTTTACCGGAGAGCTGGTTAGTTTTCAGGGCAAAAAAGCGGCGCTTGCAAAGGAAGCGGATGTACAGACGGTGGTTCAGTCCATAACGGGCAAGCCATGTGTTGTGGAAGATATACGCGAAAGCGAAAAGAGCCTAAAACCAAAGCCGCCGTTTACAACCAGTAAGCTGCAGCAAACCGCCGCAAACCGTTTGGGTTTTACCAGCAAGAAAACCATGCAGCTTGCCCAGCAGCTGTACGAAGGCGTGAATATTGGTAGTACCCGCGTCGGTCTTATCACCTATATGCGTACCGACTCGGTGCGCGTATCGGAAACTGCGCTTAAAGAAGTGCGCGACTACATAGGCCACGAATTCCCGGCGGAGCTTCCGGCCGATCCTATCCAGTACATTACCGACAAAAAAGCGCAGGATGCGCACGAGGCCATACGGCCGACCTACGTGAAATACGATCCTGAATCCGTAAAAAAATACCTGGAAAAAGATCTTCTAAAACTCTACACCATCATCTGGGAGCGTTTTGTGGCCAGCCAGATGACCAACGCTCGCCTACGGTCCCAGGCAATCGATGTGCTTGCAGGAGAGGCCATGTTCCGCATCAACTCTTCTCGAACCGTAGAGAAGGGTTTTTACAAGGTTATAAAACTGTTAGCCACCAAGGAAGACAAAGACAGTTCGCTGCCAGAGCTCCGTAAGGGCGAAGAGCTCAAGCTTGTCGGATACAGACCGGAACAGCATTACACCCAGGGTCCTGCCCGATACACCGACGCGTCCATAATAAAAGCCTTGGAAGAAGAGGGCATAGGCCGGCCGTCCACCTACGCGCCCATCATATCGGTGATTCTGGACCGCTATTACGTTACCCGGGAAAACCGCCAGCTGGTTCCAACCACCCTGGGCCGCATGATCAACGACATACTGGTGGAATATTTCCCCGATGTGATAGAGCCAGCCTTTACCGCAAGCATGGAAACCATGCTCGACCAAGTGGAAGAGTCCAACCGGGACTGGGTTGGAGCCATGCGCGATTTCTATGTTCCATTCCACAGCCGCATGGCAGAGGTTATGGAAAAATTGCAAAGCTTCCGCGGTACTTTGGACGAAGCCACTGATGAAGTCTGCGAAAAGTGCGGTAAGCCCATGGTAAAGAAGCTTGGACGCTTTGGCTTCTTCCTTGCGTGCACCGGTTTCCCTGCGTGCATGAACACCAAGAGTATCCCTCTTGCACCCTGCCCGCGCCCGGGCTGTAACGGCCACATAGTTGCACGGCGAAAAGCAAAAGGCAGGGGCCGCGAATTCTACGGCTGTTCGCGCTATCCGGATTGTGATTTTATCACCTACTACAAGCCTATTAGCGCAACCTGTCCGAACTGCGGATGGTTTTTGGTGGAGCGTTTTGACAAAAAACGTGGTTCCTACAAGGCGTGTATAAACCCCGACTGTAATTACCTGCACAGCCCGGAAGAAGAACATGCAGCAGACGACTGAGCAGTACCTGGAGTACCTCCTTTCGGTTCGCTCCCTGTCGCCGCGGACCGTTAGCTCCTACCGGGAAGATCTGTCCATGTACGAGGACTTCCTTGGCGTTACGCCTATGGCTGAAGCAAGCCCGGCACAAGCCAGAGCCTTTGTAGCCCATTTGGTTCGAGCCGGTTACGCAAGCTCGTCGGTGAACCGAGCATTGTCCGCGCTTAAAGGTTTGTACCGATGGATGCTCCGCTACGGCAAATCGGAGTCGAACCCAGCCCGGGATGTGGAATCGCTAGGCTCTGGTAGGAGCCTGCCGGGTTTTCTGTTCGCAGACGAGATGGCGCAGTTTTTGGACGGCATTGCCGATGACGGCTTTGCAGGCGCCCGGGACAGCGCACTGTTTGAAGCCCTCTATTCCACCGGCTGCCGCGTTTCCGAAATAGCCGGTTTGCGCATGGATTCTATAGAACTGTCCGAGCGCCGCGCGCGTGTACAGGGCAAGGGTTCAAAGGAGCGCGTTGTGTTTTTTGGCTCGGAGGCTGTTGACGCTATCAACGCATGGCTGCCGTTCCGCACCGCCCGTCTTACCGATACCGGATCGGAATGCGCATACCTGTTCATCAATGCGCGCGGCGGCCGATTAAGCGAGCGCGGCGTGCAGTACCTTTTGGACAAACGGGCTGCCTTGGCTGGCATGGAACACAGGCCAAGTCCGCACGTATTCAGGCATTCCTTTGCAACGCATGCGCTGGAAGGCGGGGCGGATATACGCTCGGTTCAGGCCATGCTCGGACACGCAAGCATTTCCACCACCCAGGTTTACACCCATGTGGACCTTGCCCGATTGCGGGACGTGTACAAAAAGGCGCATCCGCACGCAAGCGCCACCGGGGGAGGCAAACGATGAAAATTCGATCCACAACGATACTGGCTGTGCGCAAAGACGGCCGTGTAGCAATGGCAGGCGACGGCCAGGTAACCATGGGCAATACCGTCATGAAGTCCAACGCCCGTAAGGTTAGGAAAATATACGACGGTAGGGTCTTAGTCGGCTTTGCCGGGGCTACAGCCGATGCGTTCACGCTCCTAGAGCGCTTTGAGGTAAAGGTTAAGGAATATTCCGGAGACTTAACCAGGGCCTCTGTGGAGCTTGCAAAGGACTGGCGCACCGACAAGATGCTCCGTAAGCTGGAGGCTCTTATCCTTGCGGCCGACAAAGACAGGACCCTCCTTTTGTCCGGAACCGGAGACGTCATAGAGCCAGCCGACGACGCCATAGCCATAGGTTCTGGCGGCCCGTACGCGTATGCTGCTGCGCTTGCATACCTAGACCACAGCGACCTGTCAGCGGCGGAAATTGCAAAACGCAGCCTGTTTATCGCCGGAGGTATTTGCATTTACACCAACGACCGCATTTTGGTGGAGGAGCTTCCGTGACCGAAGACTTCGAACACTTTACGCCCAAGCGCATCGTAGAAGAGCTGGATAGGCACATTATTGGCCAGAACAAGGCAAAGCGTGCCGTAGCTATCGCGCTCCGTAACCGGCTGAGGCGGAAAATGCTACCGGAAAGCATACGCGACGAAATAGCGCCAAAGAATATTCTTATGATAGGACCAACCGGCGTCGGCAAAACCGAAATAGCCCGGCGCTTAGCAAAAATGTGCCAGGCTCCATTCATTAAGGTGGAAGCGACCAAATACACCGAGGTTGGCTATGTCGGCCGCGACGTGGAATCCATGGTGCGCGACCTGATGGCTGCCGGCTTTCGCATGGTGATGGAAGAAATGTCTGCCCGGGTGCGAGAGGATGCACAGGCTCGAGCCGAAGAGCGCATTCTCGATCTCCTACTTCCCGGCGTTGCTACACAGGATCAGGCAAACGAAACCAGGGAAAAATTCCGCACCCGTCTGCGTGCAGGCGAGCTGGACGACCGCATGGTTGAAGTACAGGTTACAGCAAGCGCACCTACAGTGGAAATTTTTGGCGGCCAGCAGATGGAAGACATGGAGTCTGCCTTTAGCGGCATAGCCAACCTGTTTGGCGGCAAAAAGAAACGCAAGTCCATGCCCATTTTGGAAGCCAAAAAGGTAATACTTGAAGAGGAGTCCGAGCGGCTTGTGGACAAAGACCGGGCAACGGCCGAAGCCCGCGAACGGGTAGAGCAGTCCGGCATCATATTCATAGACGAGATGGACAAGATAGCCACGCGGGAAGGCCGATCCGGCGGAGCGGATGTTTCGCGCGAGGGCGTTCAGCGGGACATTCTACCCATCGTGGAAGGGTCCAAAGTGAACACCAAGTACGGGGTGGTGGACACGACGCACATTTTGTTCATAGCCGCCGGCGCGTTTAACGTGAGTAGCCCTACAGACCTGATACCGGAACTGCAGGGCCGTTTCCCTATCCGGGTGGAGCTGGATGCACTGAGCGCAGCCGATTTCCGCCGTATTTTGGTAGAACCGGAGAATTCGCTGGTAAGCCAGTACCGCAATTTGCTGGCCACCGAGGGGCTTACGGTGAATTTTCTGGACGATGCGGTCGATGCCCTGGCTACGGTAGCCGAGCGGGCGAACGCGCGCACCGAGAACATAGGGGCGCGACGCCTGCATACGGTCATGGAGCGACTGTTGGAAGAGCTGTCCTTTGATGCGCCACAAATGAATGGCAGCACAGTGGCTATAGACCCGGCTTTTGTGGAAAAACGCTTTGAGGGCGTGTTTGAGAGCGAAGACCTGGCAAGGTATATCTTGTAACGTGAAAGA
>JAKQNL010000068.1 GCA_029565815.1 Spirochaetota bacterium
GCATAAGGGCAACGCTCACATTGATGCGGTGCAGAAGCGCGCAAAGGCTGAAGGTGCGGAAGCTGTGGTCATTTGTGGCAAATTCGAGGCCGAGCTTGCCGAGATGGACGATCCTGCCGACCGCCTGGCTTTTCTGTCCGAGCTTGGGCTTAAGGAATCCGGTTTGGCTTCCCTCATACACGCCGCCTACCGCTTGCTTGGCTTGCGAACGTTTTTTACCGCCGGTCAGGACGAGTGCAGGGCATGGACCATACATGCAGGCGACAAAGCCCCGCAGGCTGCCGGCGTTATCCATACCGACTTCGAAAAGGGCTTCATCAAGGCGGACGTCTATCACTACGACGATATAGACCAGTTCAAGACAGAAGCAGCGCTTAAGGCCGCCGGCAAAATGCGCATGGAAGGCAAGGAGTATGTCGTCCGCGACGGCGACGTGATGTTTTTTAAGTTCAACGTGTAAGGGGAGGGTTTATGTTCGGCATCAAGTTCCCGAAGCCAGGCGCGTCGCCGGTGGTTATGTCCTATGACGCGATGCGGACGGCTATCGGCATCCTGGGCATGGCCCTGCCGATAACGTTGTTCGTATGGTCGGTGCTGTTGGTCGATTCCCCATTTCTTTTGGATTCCATTAGCTCGTATTACCATACCAACATGCGCGATCTGTTTGTGGGCATACTGTGCGCTGTCGCGCTGTTTTTGTTCTCTTACCACGGCTATGACCTTTTGGATTTCATCGCGTTCAAGGTAGCTGCCCTTGGGGCTCTTGGCGTCGCTTTCTTTCCGGCATTTATTAAAAGCCCTGTCAATCCGTATATACATATAGCTCCGCAGGTGAGCGTCTACACCAACGCCATGCATTATGTATGCGCTGGTGTTTTTTTTGTTACAATAGCGCTGGTGTCCATGTTCCTTTTTACGAAATCGGGTGGCCAGCCTGTTATTGGTCGCAAACGCACCAGAAATACCGTGTATGTCATGTGCGGCGTGGTAATTCTACTGTGCGTCGCTGCCATGATCGTGCTAGACGTTATGCCAGATGCTTCACCTGTTTTTGCCTATGATCCCGTTTTCTGGGTGGAAACTGTTGCGCTTTTTGCATTTGCGTTTTCCTGGCTTGTAAAGGGTTCGGCCCTGCTGGCAGATTAAGGATCATTTATTGTGAAGCGTGCTGTCGTTTCCGACACGGCCTATGTACTCGCGTTTTTTGTGCTGGTGATAAGTGCCGGTACGGTTTTGCTGTGCATGCCGTTCTCCTGGAGGGGACAGTCATCGCTCAGGCTCATCGACGCGCTGTTCACCGCCACTTCCGCCGTGTGCGTTACGGGCCTGTCCACCGTAAACACAGCGGACTTTAGCCTTGCGGGTCAGATGGTCATCATGCTCCTCATCCAGTTGGGCGGGCTTGGTATAGTTTCATTCACGTCGCTGTACCTGTTCATGCCCGGCCAACGCCTACCCTTTCGCCGGCTTGCTACCATACGCAGTTTTTCCGTCGAGGGCGTGGAGCGGGATCCGCGCAGGATTATCCGTGCCATACTCATCTTTACCTTTGGCATAGAGCTCATAGGTGCTCTTGTCCTGTATCCGCCACTTAAAGCGCATGGAGGCTTTTTTAGCGCTCTATTTCATTCGGTGTCCGCTTTTTGCAATGCTGGTTTTTCTTTGTACCCCGACAACCTGGAATCATTTTCAGCCAATACAGCGGTTTTGGTTCCGGTAATGGCTTTAATAACGCTTGGCGGGCTTGGCTTTATCGTGCTAGAGGATATCTGGCAGCTTGCCATCGGCAGAAAGCGAAAACTGTCGTTTCATTCCCGCCTTGTGCTGTGGGGAAGTTTTATTTTGATTACCGGCGGCGCAGCCATGTATTTTTTTCTGGAGCGCTCTGGAGCGTTTGGTTCGATGGGTACAGGCATTGCGGCGCTCAACGCGTTCTTTCAGTCGGTTACTACCCGTACAGCCGGTTTTGACGCGGTGCCCCAGGCAGATCTTGGCTCAAGTTCAAAAATGTTAACAATGCTGCTCATGTTCATAGGCGGTTCCCCGGGATCCATAGCCGGCGGCATCAAGGTTTCCACGGCTTTTGTGGTGCTGGTCGCGATGATAAGAAAATCCGGTTCGGATGGCGAGATCAATGTTTTTAAACGCCGCCTTACTAGAACCACTATCAATACCGCTATCGTGTATTTTATAAAAGCGCTGTTTTTACTGTTGCTTGCCATTTTGCTTTTAAGTGTAGCGGAATCGGCCATCCCTATCGACTCCATTGCTTTTGAGGCGTTTTCCGCTTTCGGAACCGTCGGATTAAGCTTAGGCATAACCGGCAGCCTTACCGTGTTTGGTAAACTTATCATAATAGCGACGATGTATATCGGCCGGGTTGGCCTTTTGGCATTTTTATTCTTTGGCGGATCGGGCTGGCGCACGCGCATAGCCAGACCCGAAGCGGAAATTTTAATAGGGTAGGGTCATGAAGCAATACGCCATTTTGGGTCTGGATTATTTTGGCAAGAGCATCCTAGAGGAGCTCATCGATTTAGGCGCGGATGTGCTCATCATCGACAGTAGCCGCGAACTTATCGACCAGTACCGCGACCGCCGGATAAGCGCTGTGGTCATGGACGTCATAGACCGGGAGAATCTGTCTAAGGTGCTGCCCAAAGATCTGGACGGTGTCATCATAGATTTGGGTGATAACATAGAAGCTTCGATACTGGCCACCAGTAACTGTAAGAAGCTTGGCATACAGCGCATATTCGTAAAGGCTGTCAGCGACGGCCATGCGGAGATTCTGGAACAAGTTGGGGCAAGCATGGTGTTCTTCCCAAACAGGGAGGCGGCTAAACGTGTTACGCCGCTTCTTATGACGGAGGGCTTACTCAACTACCAGCCAATTTCAGGCCACATGGTCATAGCCGAGATACAAGTGCCCGTACGGTTTTTTGGCCGCACGCTGTTGGAAGCAAACCTGCGTAAAGATTATGGGCTTAACCTCATTTCTGTGCGTAACGGCAGTGAAGAATATGGGCTTTTTACGCCGGAATACGTTTTCCGCGATGGCGATACAGCTTTGGTGTCCGGCCTGGACGAATCGGTTGCGCTCTTTGCCGAGGCTATGGGCAAGAAGCTTAACAAGCCCAAGCGCGGCAGCCTCGGGCAGTTGTTTAGACACAGGCCGTAAGGGCAATTGCGCCTTTGCATCGAGCTATAAATAATTATAGCCTTAAAGCCAAGCCTGGCCGTCGTCGCATGCGTAGGCAGATTTCCCGGCCCGTTTAACCGAGTACAACAAGGCGTCGGCCCGCTCCAGCAAAAGCCGGGCCATGTCCTCGTAGTATTCCGGTTGGGTAACGCGCTTCATGCTGTCTCCGCTGTGGGGCGGCAGTAGGGTTGTGGAACCTATGCTTGCGCTGAGGATAGTGTCCTTGCCGGCTATGACGCATGGAACCGATTCTAGTAACGTGACTATCTTTTTGGAAACCGCGTTTGCTCCTGCGGTATCGGTAGCCGGCAAAATCATTACAAATTCGTCTCCGCCGTAGCGCGCGATAAAGTCCGTGGACCTGGTCGCGCGCTTAAGGATGCCGCCCAGGTGGGCAAGAGCCAGGTCTCCGGCATGGTGGCCTAGCGTGTCGTTTACGGCTTTCATGTTGTCCAGGTCCAGCATGAGTATGGACAGGTGCTGTTTCTGCCTGTGGGCCGTCCGCAGCTCTTTTACGATCCATTGGTCATAAAATTTCCGTACATATACGCCGGTTAGGGGATCGCGGGTGGCCATCGCGTACAGCTGCCGGTTTCGTAGCGCTACGGCCAGCTGGACGGCGTACACGGAAAGTACAGTCCCTTCTTCGTCGGCAAGTCCGTCAGCCCAGATTTTCATGGCTCCCATCATGGCTTCCCCGGCGCGCAAAGGTAGAGTGATAGCTTTATCACCATCGCGAGTCGGCCGTTCGGTGCACATGCGGATGGCATTGGCTAATTCTGCCGGATTTTCGTCGCTGTTTTCCGGCCACACCGCGCCGGAGCCGCCTTGGTCCGGGCCGGATACGTAGACCGCGCAGTGTGCTTCCCGGGCGCGGCCGCCTATCGACATCGCTGCAATGTCCGCGCCCATGCGCGCTGCGTCCACAAGGGCGTCGGCAGGTTCCGGCAGGCGGTGCAGGGCGCTCGATGCGTCCAGAACTTTTTGTAAGCCCTCCGTGTGGTACAAAATCTTACGAGTTGCCTTGGCTGCCTTTATGCCGGCTTCCACCCACAGAAGGAGACGGTCTACGCCGTCGCCTTTTTCGAAGTAGCCTTGAATATCCAGTTCCCGCAAAAGATCCCGCGGGGGTTTTTCGTTTGCGTAACCGGTTTGCAGCACCACTTGCAGGTGCTCGTTGCGCTTGCGCAATTTGCGCACCACATCGGCACCGTCCATGCCCGGCATACGGTAATCCAACAGCACCAGGTCAAAGGTTTTGTCAGCCAAAATCGACAGTGCTTCCTCGCCATCGTAAGCGCTGGTAACCTGGAAGCCTTCGCTGCTAAGGAGGAGCCGGGTCGCGTCGTTGTAGTCGTGGTTATCGTCTACCAGGAGTATGGTGCCGCGGTTGGTGGATGTAAGCTGGTTTTTTCTGGGCATTATGCGCTTCCTGCCAATGGGATTTCGACGGTCATAAGGGTTCCTTTTCCCGGTGCGGACTCGCAGCGTATCTGGCCGCGAAAACTGTCGCTTACTATATCACGGACAATGGACAGGCCAAGTCCCGTCCCCTGGCCGAATGGCTTTGTGGTGAACATGGGCTCAAAGGCTCGTTCTGCGGTATGGGTATCCATGCCAGAGCCGTTGTCGCGAACGCTTACCTGCACGGTGCCGCCGGATGATGCAAAGCCAACGGTAATACTGCCGTTACGCGGAGGCAAGGCATCGACAGCGTTGTCTATAAGATTGGTAAGCACCTGTGAAAAACGTGCCGGAGAACCTATGATTGCATAGTTTCCGCCTGCGCCCTGTATTTCCAGGCTGGCAGATTTCTCTAGCAGCCGGTGTTCCAGAAGGGGTACTGTAGACCGGAATGCGTCTTCGGGGTCGAAGCGTACAAGGTCTTGAGCTTTGTCCTCGCGGGTCTTTCCCTTGATGCTGTGGACAAAGGATGCGGCCCGCTCTCCGGCTCTGTCGGCCAGGCTAAGCGAGGACAACAGTTCCTGGGCTATCTGCCTGTGGTCGTCCGCTTCCACGTCCGGGTCGCCTATGGATGCGCGGTATTCCTCCGCCAGTTTCTTGGCCGTGGCAATGGATGCGCGCATGGCCGCAAGGGGCGTGTTCATCTCGTGGGCTATGCCGGCGGTGAGCCTTCCAAGCGAGGCCATGCGCTCGGATAAAACCAGGTGCTTGAGGTTGTCCTGTATCTGCCGGTTCGCCTGTGCAAGCTCGTCGTATGCGATGGCGTTGTCCAGAGCTATTGCGGTATAGGAACACAGCGACGAGAAGATGGATCGCTCGCGCCGGCCAAAGCGTCCGGCTTCATGGGCCTGCACGGTAAGCACGCCTATGAGGCGGGATCCTACCATGAGCGGGGAGAACACCGAGGATGCCATGGACTCTGTGCCCGGCAGTACGGCGTTTTGCTGATCGGCTTTCACGGCGTCGTTATAAAAAATTTCTTGCCGCTCGCGGGCGCATTTGGCCACCATGGAAGTTTGGCTGTGAAGCGGTATTGGGTCGATATGCAGGGATAGCCCGTCTTCTGACAGCTCCAGCGCTGTAAGTGCGTCGTTTTCCACCATGAATATGCCAAAGGCGCTGTGCCGAACCAGCGAGGAAAGGTGTGTTTTTACCGATGCGATGATTGCGCTTTTGTCCCGGGTGCCGGCTAAATCCTTACCCAGCTCGCCGATGAGCGACAAGGTCTGGTTTTCCTCTTCTAGGGCAAGGGAACGCTGGCGCACGCGCTGTACGTCGGCAACCAGGGATGCAACTTCGGCCATGGATTGCAGCCGTTTTTTGTAGTAGGCGCTGAGGTAATCGGAGCGACGGTCTGCCCATTCCATTGCCTGTTTTGGCTTATCCTGCAGGACGAGTATGCGCTCCATGCAGCGCAATGCTTCCAGGTAGGAGTCGTGCTGCTCCGTGCCGTAGTCCAGCACTTTCTGAAACCAACGGGCAGCTTCCTTGAGGTGCCCCTTTTCCCTAAGTATTTTGCCTTTGGTGAGCGCAGCTTCCGGAAGCGGCCTGCCTTCTCCTGCATCAACAGCTAGCGCGGCTTGGGCGTGTTTGTCCGCATCCTCCAGCAAGCCCATCACCAGCTCGCTAGCTGCCAGGAGCGAGAATGCGTATCCCCGCACGAAGGAATTGGGGTGGTCCTGTATGAGGTGCATGGAATCCAGAATGAGTGTGCGGGCAGTTTTCCCGCGTTCTGCCCGTTGGGCTGGATTGAGCGCAGTATCCTCCGAGTCGGCATTTTCCAGGTCGTTGTTCGCTTTGTTGAGGATGAGCATGATGATGTTGGGCGACGCTGTCTGCTTGCAGATTTCCACTGCCCGTGCGTATGCAGCCTTTGCTGCCGTGTAATCGTGGCGTTCGAAGTGTATGGCTCCAAGGTTAGATAGCGCGGCTACCAGCGCAAGCTTGTCGTCCAGCCGTTCGGCCAGGTTGATCGCGCGCGTCGCCCAGGGTAGTCCGCCCTCCGGATCGCCCATTAAGCCAAGGCCTATGCCCAGTCGGGACAGGGCGCGTATCGCCTCGCTGGAGTACTGCGAGTTTTCCAGCGCGTCGACTATAGGAATGAGTATACGTACGCCCTCGTGGTGCATGCCGCGCGTCAAGGCGGATAAGCCCATAAAGGCCTGGTAGCGGAGCTCCTGGATGCTATCCGCCGGTAGCTGCCCTTGTAGCTGCCCAACCAACTCCGCAGCTTTCGGCGTCTGGCCGGAAGCGACAAGCTCGGCTGCCTGGTCGAGGACTGCGTCTATGTGAGTCAAATCCGCCACCGTTTCAGTATGGGATATAAGCCTTTCCTTAGCCAGTGCCCCGAAGCTTATTGGCTTGCAGCCGCACCGCCGGATGCCGCTCCGGCTGTGCTCGAAAAAAAAACAGGGCGCATGCTGGCTGCGCCCCGTTTGCCGTTCGTTCTATACTGCTAGCGGGCAGTTCTCATCCCATCTGCATTAGGAGCTTTCCTAGTTTCCTTCTTTGACGATTTCTACCTTAAACGCGCTGTTGGAATTTTCCACCGACGGAATGCTTACCGTAAGCACGCCGTTTTTAAGCACGGCCTTGGACGCAGCCTGGTCGTAGCGGCTGGCCGGGACCTGGTATTCCCTGCGCTCGACGTTGTACAGGAAAAACGGTTTGTCCTTTCCGGCATCGGTGTACGCCTCGGACAGTTTGGCTTTAAGGACCATGGTGTCGCCTGCGAAGGTGAGCTGTATGCCGGATTCGTCGCACCCGGGCACAAGGAAACGGAACACGAGGCTTCCGTCCTCGGTGGTCTTGGAATCGAACAAGGGAAACAGTTTTAGGTTCATGTTCCAGTTCATGGACATGCCTTCCGGTTTGGAATCCTTGTCGCTGTGCTGGTATTCCTGGTTACATCCGGATGCTTTGCTGCTTTCTTCGTGCATCTGGCGCGAGAAATCGCGGGCAAACTGACGGAAGCCGTGCTTTAAGCCGCGGATAGCCTCGTCGATGGTTTCGTCATTGAAAAAATTGTCTAACATAGATCG
>JAKQNL010000075.1 GCA_029565815.1 Spirochaetota bacterium
TCTTGCTTTATAGTTCCCTGTGGCGAACTTTGCGTGATTATGGCTTGCGCTTCGCCTATTCGCTCGATGGAGCCCTTTCCTAGACTGTGCCGGCGGGGCATAAGAAACACCTCGTACTTTAGCGACGAGCTGCCGGAATTCAGTACCAGGATAAGCTTCCCCGATTGATCGACGTGCATGCAGTCCTCCTTTTTGTTGAGCCAATTTCAAAAGCCTGTTACTTTTGAAATTGGCTTTGCGATTGCTCGCGTTTGTATGAACTAGCCGCAAACGCTGCGCAAATCACGTATGCTAATGTAACTCGTTCAAAACTCTGCTGACTTTTGAACGAGCCTTTGTAGATACGGCGCACGGCAAGCCGTGTAGCTTTTGTGCGCCTGAGCTGTGTGGTGCTTGCAGCCTGTAGCGGCCGGTTCAGCCAGTATCGCCTCCGAATCAAAAGTGGGCAAGGGTGTTGTGCATTAGGCATGCACATGCGTTCTGGTTTATACTTGCGCTATGGTTGACACAAATCCGTACATATTGAAGACCGTTTCCTTCCGCTTTAACGGAGCAGACCTGAGGCTTGATTTATCTCACGCCCTGTTCAGCTCCAACGATATCGACGCAGGTTCCAAGCTGCTCCTTAAAGCGGTGGCCAAAGCAACTAAGGGCGTAAGCATACGCAGCGTGTTGGATATAGGCTGTGGAACCGGCGTGCTTGGTTTGGCATGCGCAAAAGCATACCCACAAGCCCAGGTGGTTTTACGCGACCGGGATGCACTGGCATGTGCGTTTACCGAACACAACGCCCGTATCAACAAAGTTAAGCCGCTAGCGGTACAGCGGGCTTTGTTTTTGGACGGGCTTAGTGGCGCGCACTTTGATCTTGTGCTGTCCAATGTGCCTGCAAAGGCCGGTGCTCCTGTACTGGACCATTTTTTTCGCGAGCTGCCGTCGGTACTTGCGCCATCCGGTCTATGCGCCGTGGTGGTGGTCAACAGCATAGCTGATGCTGCACGCGCTTCGCTTGAATCCGTGTTGCCTGCTTTGGATGATGGCGTCGCTCGCGTCGTTCTGGCCGAGCGTGGAGCCGGACACTCGGTGTTCGTGTTTCGCGGCCCTGCATCGAGCGCACTACAGACGACAGAGCCGTCGGTAGTGCCGCCGTTAATGCTTGAGCCGTCGGTAGAGCCGACGCCGGAGGCCATGGCTGTGTACCGGCGCACAAGCCTTCAGGATATCCGCGAGCCAAGCCGCTACCGACACAACGGGTACTGGGGCTTAGCGGAATTCGACACGCCCTCGTTCGCAACGCTTGTGGCTATGAATCTGGCCATTGAGCAGGATGTGCACCTCCGTCGTGTTGCTGTGGTGAATCCAGGCTCCGGTAGGCTTGCGTGCATGCTCCGTTCCAGGCACAACGCCCGGGTGGACCTGTGCGGCCGCGATTTCCTCGCCCTTTCAGCCAGTGCTAGCAATCTTGCCCAGAATGGCAGTGCGCAGGCAGAGGCTGGAAAGCTGGCTGTAGCCTGGCCCGATGAGCTGGAAGAACAAGCCTACGACATGGTCGCCGAATACCTGGATGTAACGCCCCGGGTGGATACCTGTGCGCTGGTTTGGGCACACGCGCTTCGCTGCCTAAAGCCCGGTGGCCTGTATCTGGCTGTTGCTTCGAGCGCGGACATGGAGCGTTTTGAGAAGTACAAGCCAAAAGGCTGTAGCCTTGTACGGTCCAAGCGGAAAAAGGGTTGGGCTGCACAGCTTTGGAGGCTGGAAGGCTAGTCCTATGACTTTTGAGCCAATTTTAAAAGTCTGGTGTTTTTGGACAAGTTACTTTTGATAGAGCCTCAGATTGCAGAAAAATGTCAAATAGTAAAACTTGGTTTTGCATGTTGAAATTTATGCGCTTTTCGCTTGCCCATTCCTGAATTACAGAGTAAACCTGTAGGGCGGGGTCAGGCCCTGCTACAGCATGAAGGCGGGGATCCCCGAGGAGCGCTTGCATGAATTTGGATAGCATTAATCATCCCAAATTGCGGGCATGGATAGACGAGAACATCGATATGTGCATGCCCGATGATGTGTATGTGTGTAGCGGCAGCCAGGAAGAGGCGGATCGCCTGGCCGAGCGGCTCCTACGTTCGGGTAGCTTTAAGCGCCTGGAAAAACGGCCCGGTTCCTACGCCGTGTTTAGCGATCCGGGCGACGTTGCCCGGGTGGAGAACAATACCTACATTTGTTCACGCTTCCGCGAGGATGCAGGCCCAACCAACAACTGGGCCGATCCCCAGGAAATGAAGGGCGAGCTACGGCAGCGCTTTTTCGGTTCCATGCGCGGCCGCACCATGTACGTTATACCCTTTAGCATGGGCCCGGTTGGCGGACCCCTGTCGCATATCGGGGTGGAGCTGACCGACTCGATCTATGTGGTCCTAAACATGCGCATCATGACCCGCATGGGCCAGCCCGTCTTGGATGCTCTAGGCCGCGACGGACCCTTTGTAAAATGCCTGCACAGCGTTGGCTACCCGCTAACCGCCGGCCGTCACGATACAAGCTGGCCGTGCGACGCTAACAACAAATACATCGTGCACTTCCCCGAGGAGCGGGCCATTTGGTCCTACGGCTCCGGTTACGGCGGCAACGCATTGTTGGGCAAAAAGTGTTTTGCCCTGCGCATCGCAAGCGCCATGGCCCGCGACCAGGGCTGGCTTGCAGAGCACATGCTGATACTGGGCATTACCAATCCGGAAGGTAAAAAGAAATACATTGCAGCGGCCTTCCCCTCTGCCTGCGGAAAAACCAACCTGGCCATGCTCGTTCCTACCCTGCCCGGCTGGAAGGTAGAGACGGTAGGCGACGACATAGCCTGGATGCGCTGGGGCGATGACGGCCGCTTGTATGCCATCAATCCGGAATCCGGCTTCTTCGGCGTGGCTCCGGGCACCAGCATGAAGAGCAACCCCAATGCCATGAAGTCCATCGAGCGTAATACTATATTCACCAACGTTGGAATCACCCCGGACGGCGATGTGTGGTGGGAAGGTATAGGTAGTGAGCCACCAGCAGGCTTATTAGATTGGCATGGTGAGCCATTTACCACCAAGAACGACAAACCGGCAGCTCATCCTAACGGCCGTTTTACCGCTCCGG
>JAKQNL010000086.1 GCA_029565815.1 Spirochaetota bacterium
AGCCTGGGCAACGGCATCGACCCCCTGGAAATCGTGGACGAGTTCGGTGCCGACGCCCTCAAGTTTACCCTTGCCTTCCTTACCAGCCAGGGCCAAGACATCCTTATGGACAAGGAAAGCTTCAAACTGGGTTCCAAATTCGCCAACAAGATATGGAACGCAAGCCGCTACATACTCATGAACCTGGATGGCATCGAGCTGGTGGACAAGCCGGCCCTTTTGGATGTGGACCGATGGATACTGCACCGGCTGGACGCGGCAGCAGCATCCGTTGCCGAAGCGATAGGCTCGTATCGTTTTAACGACGCTGCCTCTACCGTGTACGAATTCTTCTGGAACGATTTTTGCGACTGGTACCTGGAAGCAACCAAATTGTCCACCCGCTCTAGCGACCAAGCGGAGAAGAACCGGGCGCTTAGCGTGCTTCTGTCCGTGCTTGAAGAAGCCTTACGCCTCTTGCACCCATTCCTGCCGTTTGTGACCGAGGAAATATACGGCAAGCTTCCAAACGTTCGCGGCCGGCTCATTGTGGCGGCATATCCAAAGGCCGATCCAGCGCGGCGCAACGATGAGCTTGACGCGCGCTTTACCGAGCTCAAGGAATTGGTTACCATGGTCCGTTCGCTGAAGGCGGAATTCGGCATTCCGCCGGAGCGCAAGCTGCGCCTTGCGGTAAAAGGCGACGACGGCAGCCAGGCGGCGCAGTTCCTGTCGCACAACGCTGCATTGGTCGTGCTGCTTGCGAATGCAGAATCCTTCACCCCCGTTCAGTCCAAGCCCGAGGGTTCCCTGGCACTGGCGGGCCGGGGCTATGAGTGTTACGCTTATGCTCGGGAGGCGGTGGATATTTCCGCCCTTGCCCTGCGTTTCCGCAAGGAAGCGGAAAAAGAAAACGCGTTCGCCGACAAGGTGGACGCAAAACTTTCAAACGCCGGTTTCGCCAACAGCGCGCCGCCGGAAGTAATAGCAAAAGAGCGGGAAAAACTGGAAGCAGCCCGCACTCGGGCCGCCAAACTCCTCAAGTATGTGGGAGAGCTGGAATAGGAGCATCGGTGTCTAGTAAGGGAAAACCCCTTGAGTCGCGAACCGGCCCCAAACGGGCCGGTTCCATGGCCCAAGACCAGATGATACGCCTCAAGGAAATGCACCTTGCCCCCTATATCCAGGTGGCCACTTTGCTTATCGGCAAGCGCAGGCGATCGGGCGGCAATATGTTCCGCCACCAGATCGACAGCATGGCTATACTCATGGACTACGGCTACATCGATTCGGTGCTGCTTAAGGCTTCGGTTATCCACGATGTGGTGGAGGACATCCCGGACCTGGACCGATCCATCATCCTGGATATCGACGAGGAAAGCGCCGCGGTGTACAAGCTGGTGCTCGAGGTAACCAGGCGGCCGGTAGAGACAAAGCCAGAATTCCTGGAGCGCATACTGCACTACGGTTCGCCAAGCGCCATGGTCCTTAAGGCTGCCGACCGCATCAGCAACATGATATCGCTTGGCTATACCACCGATGTGGAATTCATCCAGCGCTACGTCAATGAAACCGAGCGCTATGTCTATCCTATAGCCGAAAAAGCCAATCCGCTCATGCTTGCGGAAATGACCGAGCTGGTCGCGACCCGGCGAGCCTTCCTTGTAAGCTGTTTTGAAATTTAGTGATCTTTTCTATACTAAGGAGCGTACCATGCCGAAAGTGTGGACCAAAGCCAGTCTGGCTGCGACGATAGACCACACGGCGCTGAAAGCCGTGTGCACCGAGCAGCAAATACAGGAACTGTGTGCGGAGGCAAAAGCCAACGGATTCGCATCCGTGTGCGTCAATCCTGTTTGGGTCAGTAAGTGCGCAAAAGAGCTGGCAGGAACCAAGGTTCTGGTGTGCTCCGTGGTCGGTTTCCCGCTTGGGGCTAACACCAGCGAAATTAAGGCCCAGGAAGCCGCCCTTGCTGTCAAGCAGGGAGCGCAGGAAATCGATATGGTCATAAACCTTGGAGCCGCAAAGTCCGGCGACTGGAAGACCGTGGAAGACGATATACGGGCCGTGGTTAAGGCTTGTGGCAAGGCGCCGGTAAAGGTGATTATCGAAGCCTGTTACCTAACCGACCAGGAAAAAGTGAAAGCATGCGAGCATGCGACAAAAGCAGGAGCCGCGTTTGTAAAAACCAGCACCGGTTTTGGCACCGGCGGGGCGACCGTGGATGACGTGCGCATCATGAAGCAGGCTGCAGGCCCGCAGGTGAAGGTAAAGGCATCGGGAGGCATACGCAGCTACCACGACGCAATCAAGCTTTTGGAAGCCGGCGCGGACAGGCTTGGCGCATCCAGCGGCGTGGTCATCGTTACCGAATTGCCGGATTGAGCCAGCCAGGTAAACCGGTTTGTCCAATCTGACAAAATGCGCTTTACCGTAATAAATGTAGCATTCCGCGTTAGCCTGCAAGCTTCGCGTATAAGTATTGATTTTTCCCGCGTGGGGGCTTACTATGGTCGCGCACCCAGAAATGGGGAGTAAGGAGATCAGGAATATGAAGATTCGCAGCATCCTTTTCGCGCTTCTTGCCGTAGCCGTTGTGCTGTCCGGCTGCGCAAAGAAGGCAGAGCCTGTCGTAGAGGCTCCCAAAGTGGAATTCAAAGTCGGCCTCGTAACCGACGTCGGCGGCATCGACGACAAATCCTTCAACCAGGGCACCTGGGAAGGCATTGTGCGCTTTGGCCGGGAGCTGAACATAACCGAAGGCGTGGACTACAAGTACCTGCAGTCCGCAGCCGAGGCGGATTACGTTCCAAACCTCAGCACCTTCGCCGACGAGAAGCTCAATCTCATCATTGCCCCAGGCTTCTTGTTCGCCAGCGCCATGGGCGAAGTGGCTGACAAGTACCCCGAGCAGAAGTTCCTCATCATCGACACCGTTGTGGAAAAGCCGAATGTGGTCAGCGCAGTGTTCGCCGAGCATGAAGGTTCCTTCCTGGTTGGCGTGGCCGCAGGCTTGCGCGCTAAGGCAGACGGCAAGAAGATCGTCGGTTTTATCGGCGGCATGAAGTTCCCCCTTATCGAGAAGTTCGAGGCCGGTTTCATTCAGGGCGTTAAGGCCGTATACCCCGAGTGCAAGATCCTGGTGGATTACGCCGGCGATTTCGGCGCTCCGGACAAGGGACAGGCCATTGCCCAGAAGCAGTACAACGCTGGCGCGTATATCATTTTCCACGCGGCAGGCGGTACCGGCAACGGCATGATCAAAGAAGCCAAGGAACGCTCCGAGAAGGGCGACATCCGCTGGGCCATCGGCGTGGACAAGGACCAGTACGCGGACGGCGCTTACGGCGACAAGTCTGCTGTGCTCACCTCCATGATGAAGGCTGTTGACGTGGCTGCGTTCGACGTGTCCAAGATGGCGCTTGACGGCACCTTCCCCGGCGGCACCACCCTCGTGTTCTCCCTCAAGAACAACGGCGTCGGCATCCCCCAGACCAATCCTAACCTCAGCGCTGACATCATCGCTGCTGTAGAAGATTACGCCCGCCAGATCGCCACCGGCACCTTGGTGGTTTCCGAAGTTCCAGGCAAGTAAGCTAGGCTTGCAGCCAGAAGGCCGTCCCGGTTTCGGGGCGGCTTTTTTTTCTACCGCCAAAGCGGTTTTCGTAGTAGTGTTATACGGCGGGGGTACGCGATGGGCGACATTGTAGAGATGCTCGATATCACCAAGGATTTTCCGGGGATACGGGCTAACGACAGGGTGAGCGTGCGGGTTCGCAAAGGTTCCATCCACGCGCTGTTGGGCGAAAACGGCGCAGGGAAATCCACGCTCATGAGCATCCTGTTTGGGCTGTACCAGCCGGATTCAGGCCGCATCCTGGTGCGCGGCCGCGAGGTGAACATAAGCGACCCGAATGTAGCGAACGCCCTTGGCATAGGCATGGTGCACCAGCATTTCAAGCTGGTCCACAACTTTACCGTTACCGAAAACATTATCCTTGGGCTTGAACCTAGGCGCGGCCTTGTTCTGGATACGGCAAAGGCGGCGGCCAGAGTGGCGGAGCTGTCCAAGCTGTACGGCCTGGATGTGGATCCTAACGCTAAGATAGAAGATATCAGCGTGAGCATGCAGCAACGCGTAGAAATACTGAAAATGCTGTACCGGAACGCGGAAATACTTATTTTCGACGAGCCGACGGCAGTCCTTACTCCACAGGAAATCCACGAGCTTATGGCTATTATGCGCCGCCTTACGGCGGAGGGAAAAACCATACTCCTTATCACCCACAAGCTTAAGGAGATAAAAGCCGTCGCGGATACCTGCACGGTGCTTCGCCGCGGAAAGCTTGTGGGCACGGTGCCGGTAGCCGACGCAAGCGAAGCCGGCTTGGCGCAGATGATGGTTGGCCGGGAAGTGAATTTTTCCGTTTCCAAAACGAAAGCACAAGCCGGGGCTGTAAAACTTTCCATACGGGACCTGTGCGTGCGAAACGCAAAAGGCCTTTTGGGTGTTAAGCATTTATCGCTAGATGTGCGTGCCGGCGAAATAGTCGGCCTGTGCGGCATTGACGGCAACGGCCAGAGCGAACTCATACAGGCAATTACGGGCCTTGTGCCGGTAGAGTCGGGAACCATTCTGGTTGGTGATCGGGACATATCGAAGTTGCCGGTAAAAGCGCGGCTTGACGCAGGGCTTGGCCATATTCCGGAAGACCGCCACCGCTTTGGCCTGGTGCTGGATTTCCGCCTCGACGAGAACATGGTGTTCCACCGATTCCAGAGCCGGCCGTTCTCCCGCTATGGCATTTTGAACCCGGTAGAGATAAGCCGATATGCCGACCGGCTCATATCGGAATTCGATGTACGTTCCGGAGAAGGCGTCGCGACGCCCGCTCGTTCCATGTCCGGAGGCAACCAGCAAAAAGCCATTGTTGCGCGCGAGATAGACCGATCGCCGGCGGTCTTCGTGATAGCCCAGCCGACCCGCGGGCTGGACGTTGGCGCTATCGAGTATATCCACCAGCGCATCGTGGAAGAGCGGGACAAGGGCAAGGCAATTCTGCTGTGCTCGCTGGAGCTGGACGAGATCATGGACGTATCCGACCGCATTGCGGTTATCTATGGCGGTGAAATCGTAGGCGTTGTAAACGCGGACGAAACCGAAGAAAACGAACTGGGCCTCTTGATGTCGGGCTCGCTTAGAAAGGCCGAGTAAGTATGGCGGACGAGAAAAAACACAAAGCGACGCGCAGCGGCAAACTGTTGGTACCGGCGCTTGCCGCCCTCATGGGCTTTTTGGTAGGAGCCCTCGTTATACTGATTACGGGCAAGAACCCGCTCTTAATGTTCAACGCGATGATCCAGGGCGTTACGGGCATCAACGTAGCAAAGGGAAGCTTTAACGCCCGCTACATAGGCGAGTTTGTCTTGCAGGCCATGCCCATAATCCTTACCGGCTTGTCGGTTGGATTTGCCTTCAGGACCGGATTGTTCAACATAGGCGCGGAAGGCCAGCTGATGCTCGGTTCGCTTGGCGCTACCGCCGTAGCCCTCCTTGTAAAAGCCCCTCCTGTCGTGCATATTCCGCTTGTGCTCATGGGCGGAATGCTTGCAGGCGGCTTATGGGGAGCGGTGCCGGGGCTCTTAAAAGCGAGATTCAATGTTCATGAAGTGGTTGTGACCATCATGCTCAACTACGTTGCGTTACATGTTAATAACTGGGCTATCCTGAACGTGTTCGGCTCTGCCGACCGGGTAAAGACCGCCGTGTTTCCGGCTTCCGCAATGCTCAAGGACCCGTGGCTGCAGAACCTGTCCGGCGGCTCTCGCCTTAACTGGGGTTTTGTGCCGGTTATCCTGGCCATCGTCGCGTACTGGTTCATTATAGAGAAGACGACGTTTGGCTACGGATTGCGGGCGGTTGGCTTTAACAAAGACGCGGCCAAATACGCCGGCCTAAAGGTAAACCGAAACGTCATGTTGTCCATGTTGCTTGCCGGAGCGTTTGCAGGTCTTGCCGGCGCGATTATCACCAGCGGAACCTTTGGGTTTGGCCGGGCCTTGTCTGCGGCCGAAGGATACGGCTTTGACGGAATCGCCGTCGCCCTGGTAGGCGCAACCCAGGCTCCGGGCATACTGCTGGCCGGACTCCTCTTCGGCATGCTCAAGGCTGCGGGGCCGCTCATGCAGTCGCAGGGCATACCAAAGGAAATCGGCGGAATCATCCAGGCGTCCATCGTCTTGTTCGTCGCCATGAAATACGGCATAGAGCGGATTGGCCTGTGGCTGCGCGCAAAAAAAAGTGGCAGCCAGCAATCCGTAGCCGACAGCGCTGTGGGCGAGGAGGCCGGAGTATGAACCTGATTTTGGAAATGTTCCCCATAGCCCTCATGTTCGGCGCGCCCATTGTGATAGCCGCACTGGGCGGCTTGTTTAGCGAACGCTCCGGCATCGTTAATGTGGCCCTGGAAGGCATCATGATGATAGGCGCATTTGCGGCCGCTTCGGTAACCGTGCTGTTGGAGCCGTCGCTTCCGGGCTTTGCTCCTTGGATAGGCATAGTGGCCGGAATGCTTGCGGGGCTTGTGTTTTCATCCATTCATGCATTTACCAGCATAAACCTGAAAGCCGACCAGGTGATATCGGGCACCGCGCTTAACATTTTGGCCGGCGGACTTACCGTGTACCTGTGCCAGATATTTTTCCGACAACAGCGCACGCGCGCATTCAGCTCCGGTTTACGAAAAATTACGGTGCCGTTTTTGGAAGACCTGCCGCTGGTCGGCAAAATGTTTTTTAGGGAAATCTACCCGACGTTTTATGTAGCCCTTGCGCTGGTCGTGCTAACCTGGTTTGTGGTCTTTAAGACTCCCTTTGGTTTACGCCTGCGCTCTTGCGGCGAAAACCCCCAGGCAGCGGCGTCCATGGGCATACGGGTACACGGCATGCGCTATGCTGGCGTGCTGTTGTCAGGCCTGTTTGCAGGTCTTGCGGGTTCCACCATGGTGCTTACCCAGGACATACAGTTTACGGTAACCAGCATACACGGCACCGGCTTTATTGCCCTTGCGTCGTTGGTGTTTGGCAAATGGAGCCCCTGGGGCGTATTGGCGGCCGGCATGTTCTTTGGTTTTTCGCAAACGCTGTCGCTGTACGCAAAAGACATACCGTTTTTGGAAAAACTGCCAACCGAGGCGTTTTACGTTCTTCCGTATGTGCTCACTATAGTAGCACTCATTTTGTTTGCCGGAAAGACGGTCGGGCCAAAGGCTGCCGGAGAAATCTACGATCAGGGGAAGCGTTAATTTATGATTACCAGTGCGGAGCTTACGGCCTTTGGCCTGACCGCGTTCGCGGGCCTTGCTACCGGTGTAGGCAGCCTTATTGCACTGTGGGCCGGCAAGACCTCGACTAAATTTTTGTCCGCATCGCTAGGCTTCTCCGCTGGCGTCATGATCTACGTGTCGCTGGTGGAGATATTCCAGAAGGCCCGCCATGCCCTGGCTATTCCCTTCGGGGAACGCGGCGGCTCGTGGGCGGCGGTGGGTGGATTTTTCCTGGGCGTTGGCCTCATCGCGCTTATAGACAGGCTGATTCCGGAAAGCATTAACCCGCACGAAGCTCATACAAAAGAAGAAGTGGCCGCCCACGAGACCGTGCCGCCGGGAACCAACACGCTTAAGCACAAGGACCAGAAGAAACTCTTGCGCATGGGCATGTTCACTGCCCTGGCCGTTGGCATACACAATTTTCCCGAAGGGCTTGCTACGTTTTTGGCAGCATTGCGCGAGCCGTCTTTAGGCATAGCGATAGCGGTGGCTATAGCGATACACAACATACCCGAAGGCATATCGGTTGCGGTGCCCGTGTATTACGCGACCGGCTCTAAAAAGCGCGCCTTCTGGTATTCATTTGCATCGGGTTTGGCAGAGCCAGTGGGCGTGCTGGTTGGGTATACTATCTTAAAACCGTTTATGGGCGACACGCTGTTTGGCATACTGTTTGCCGCGGTAGCCGGCATCATGGTATATATTTCCCTGGACGAGCTACTGCCGTCGGCCCGGGAGTACGGCGAGCACCATATCGCGATAGGCGGCTTGTTTGCGGGCATGGCCGTAATGGCCGTAAGCTTGTTGCTGTTCATGTAAGGAGGAAACGTATGATGGTTAGGCGATCGCAAAGCGACAAAGTTATTGGTGGAGTGTGCGCAGGCTTAGCTCGCAATCTGGGCATGCAGCCTTCCACTATGCGTTGGATATTCGTGCTCTTAGTCCTTGTTGCAGGCATGAGCGCCTTCGTGTATCTCATTGGCTGGATTTTTATCCCTTCGGAGTGATGATGTTAGAAACAAAATGCATAGAAAAAATATTGAGCTTTTAGCTCCGGTTGGTTCGATAGAGGCTATGGCCGCAGCGGCAAAGGGTGGAGCCAACGCGGTATATTTTGGCGCGGGCTCGCTGAACATGCGTAGCGCTTCCAGTAGCGGTTTTTCTATCGAACACATAGCCGAGCTTACTTCGCGCGCACGCGACAGCGGAATGCGCTCATACCTCACCCTCAACGTAGTTCTATTTGACGACGACCAGGATGAGCTAGAGCGCATCCTGGATGCGGCAGCGCAGGCCGGGGTAGATGCCATCATCGCTTCGGATATCGCAGTTATGGAAGCTTCACGCAAACGGGGCCTGCCCGTACATATATCCACCCAGGCAAACATTGCCAACACCAGTGCTTTGGCCTTTTTTGCCGCCTACGCCGATACCGTGGTGCTTGCGCGCGAGCTGTCGCTGCAGCGCATCAAGGTAATTTCCGACGCGATCAAGGCGCAGGCTATACTCGGCCCGTCCGGACATCCAGTTCGCATAGAAGTATTTGCCCACGGCGCGCTGTGCATGGCGGTTTCCGGTCACTGCTACATGAGCCTCCATACCCACGGCCTGTCCGCCAACCGTGGTCGCTGCGTACAGGTGTGCCGCCGATCCTACGAGCTGGCTGACAAGGACGACAACGAAGACGCAAACCTGCGCCTGGCTGGCCCGTACATTCTGTCCCCAAAAGATCTGTGCACGCTCCCCTTTCTGGACCGCATGCTGAGCGCCGGCGTCAGCGTACTCAAAATAGAAGGGCGGGCCAGGCCACCCGAGTATGTGCTTGCGGTAACGCGCGCGTACAACACAGCCCTTACTGCCATTGCAGATGGAAGCTACGACTCGGATTTTGCGAAAAACCTGGAAGACAGCCTAAAAACCAGTTTTAACCGGGGCTTTTGGGCAGGCCACTACCTAGGTTCTACCATACCCGAACTGAGCGGAAACTACGGCTCGGCTAGTCCTGTGCGTAAACGCTTTGTGGGCACGGTAAGCAATTACTATGCAAAGCCCGGCGTAGCGGAATTTCTTGCAGAGAACAATGGGCTGGTGGAAGGCCAGGCTGTGCTCTTTGTGGGGCCGACCACCGGCGTGGTGGAAGCAGTCGCGGCTGGCATGCTGGCCGACGAACAGCCAAGCGCACAGCCAGCCAAAGGCTCTCGTGTAACCATGCGCGTGCCGGAAACGGTTCGGCGCGGCGACAAGGTGTACACGCTGGAGCCCAGGCTGTAAGGTGGTTTGTGCCCCGAATCTTATGGGGAAATGTACCGGCTAGGCAGCATTAGGCCGATGCAGCTTTTGCTATCGCCTCTGGTTCTTCTGCCCTGCGCAGGCTGTCTAGCGTAGGCCCACAGCTGCCTGCCAGGTATGGAACAAGGCCAGTGCTCGGCTGTTCGCTCCAGGCTTTCAGTATTGGCTCGAGTATACGCCAGGCTTCTTCGGTTTCGTCAAAGCGTATGAACAGGGTGGAATTTCCGGCCAGGGCATCGCCTAAGAGGCGAACGTATGCGTCTTTTGCCTGCGTATCGCCTGGCGCACGGCGGAACAAACCCGACAACTGGTCGGCAGTAGAGCTATCGTTGCCCTGAGCTTTTACGTTGAGCCCGATACGCACACCTTCATCCGGTTGTATGCGCAGGGTAAGCCGGTTAGCATCCGAGTCCTGGCCCGTGGAATTCAGGGCAGTGGGGCGGAATACCACCGTTATTTCTGCCTTATGCGCGTCCATGGCCTTGCCGGTGCTCAGAATGAACGGAACGCCAGCCCAGCGCCAGCTGTCTATGGACAGCCTAAGGGCCGCAAATGTTTCGGTGTTGGATAGCGGGCGCACATAGGGCTCGTCGTGGTAGCCTTTAAGACCCAGTTCCGGGTTTTCTCTATACTGGCCGCGTATCGAATCCAGCACGGGTAGGCTGCCTTCGTAGCGAGGCACGGCTTTAAGGAGCCGCACTTTTTCCTCGCGTACAGCATCCTGGGACAGGTCTACGGGGCGTTCCATGGCTGTAAGGCACAACAGCTGCATCAGGTGGCTCTGGAGCATGTCGCGGGCAGCTCCTGTGTCGTCGTAAAAACTACCGCGCTGGCCTATGCCTCCGGTTTCGCTTACGGCAATTTCCACCCGCTCGATGTACTGGCGGTTCCAAATTGGCTCAAAAATTGCGTTTGCAAAACGGAAGTACAACAGGTTTTGTACCGAGTCTTTGCCCAGATAGTGGTCCACGCGGAATATGTCCGACTCCGCGTAGCGTTCATGAAGGAGGCGGTTAAGGGCCCGGGCGCTGGCCAGGTTGGTTCCAAACGGTTTTTCCACGGCCAGCCGCCTAAACCCGAGGGCTGTGGACCGGTAGCCTGCAAGACCGGCTGCGGAAAGGCCGGCTGCCGCGTCGCCAAAACGGTCGGGCACGCATGCCAGGTAAAAC
>JAKQNL010000090.1 GCA_029565815.1 Spirochaetota bacterium
TGGCGTGTGGGCGGTAGACGGTTCCGTGGACACCCTGCTACCGGTGCAAGCCGATCGCTTTTCCCTGGCTATGGACGACGATACGGGCGTTGCCTTTTTGATGGCCGTACAGGGCCAGCATACCGAGCTGGTGGTGTTTAGGCCGCCGAATGCGCTCATAGGTCGCATACCCATGCCCGGCGCTGTGGACTTTCTCCATATCGATGCATCAACCCTGTATTTTTTATCCGGCGACACAATGGCCCGGGTGGATTTTAGGCAGGAGTAGCCATGAGTAAACGAGTAGCTGTTGTTGGTCTTGCCGTACTGTGCGTTGGGGTGGTATCGGTGTTCGCGTTTCAGTGGCCAGCGCCCTTGTCAACCATGAAGTACGGTTTTGGTTCGTACCGTGGCGGTTTTCTAAAAGGCGCTGAGTTTGCTCCAGGTCCTATGACTGCATGCGCTCCGGGGGAAATCGTGTTCCATGCAGAGACTCCAGCGCTACCCGGCGCATATCCGCTTGCAGGCGGAGGCATGCTCGCGCTTATGCACCACTCCGACCTGATGAGCGTGTATGTTGGCCTGTCTCCCCACATTTCCGAAAACGGCATGGTGGTCGAAGTAGGCCAGTTTGTGGGTTCGTCAAGCGATGCTGGCCGTGGCACACGGCTGTATGTGCTTGATACCCGCGAACGGCGCATGGTCAATCCGCTTGCCGTTATGGATCAGTCTGAGGACGACAAGGCTCCGGTCTTGCTGTCGGCTGCCTTATCCCGCGAGGCAGTTGAAATGCCCCTGTCATCCGCCAAGGAAATTGCCCAAGGCAACTGGTACCTTCTTCTGGATGCCGTGGACGTTTCCCCGCCGGGTCTGGACTGGCCTGCCTTCAGCCTGCGCGTGCTGGTCAATGGATCCGAGCGAGCTTCCGCGGTGTATGACGCAGCATGGGCAAGCCAAGGCGTTTCCCGTTTGTTCAGTAGGACGAATCTTGTGGAAGAGGATTGTATCCTTGCAGACGGCCGCATACGCTTTGGCCCGCTTGCCTTGCCCCGGGGCAAAGTGGCCATAAGCGTCATTGCCCAGGATTATGCCGGCAATACGCGCGAAGCCAGTTGGACGCTGTCGGTGCAGTAATATGGCCGAACTGAAAACCTATTCCAGTACCAGTAGCGCAGAACGCACTAAAGCCGTGCCCTGTCCTATCTGCGCTTCCTCGCATACAGCCCGCGTTTGGACAACCCAAGGCGTGCTGTTTGTACGCTGTGCCGTGTGCGGCTTGTGGCGCCAGAACCCCCAGCCGGTGCAGGAGGATTTACTTTTGCGCTATGGCGACGAATATCTTGCGTACGAAATGGATAGGCAGCTGGATTACCGGCGGATATCGCTTCAGAGCCTTGCACAGGCTGGCCTGCACGCCGACCGCGCTGGTGGCAGCTTACTGGAAGTGGGTTGCGCAACCGGTGCGCTCTTGGCAGCATTTCGTGACGGCGGCTGGGATGTCGTTGGCGTAGAAGCCGGAGCTGCTATGGCCGAGTACGCACGGAAGCACTGGAACATCGATGTGCGCCATGGAACGCTGGAAAGTAGCCATATGCAAGCGGAAAGTGTCGACGCGTTTGTAGCCACACACCTCATTGAGCACCTGAATGATCCGCGTTCCTTTCTTAGGGAAGCACGGCGC
>JAKQNL010000110.1 GCA_029565815.1 Spirochaetota bacterium
CAAGTACACGGGCAACGGTGAATGCGGCGTCGTTTCCGCTAATCACCGCCATGCCGCGCAAGAGGTCGTCAAAGGGAACATGCATGCCTTCGCGCAGGTACATAAGCGATGAGCCGTAGGGTAGGGTTGCTTCTTCCTTCCGTATAGTTATGCGCTCATCAAGGCCCACCCGGCCGGCTTTGACGGCATCCAGGGCAACGTACATGGTCATGATCTTAGTTAAGCTTGCAGGTGGTATGGGCTCGTCTGCATTATGTTCGTATAACACTTCGCCGCGGGCGTAGTCCATGATGATGATAGCCTTAGCATCTACCTTGGGTACTGGAGACAGCTGAGACAGTGCCGGTTGAGCCCTTAGCGGCAGTGCCAGCACTAGCAGGAACATGAGGCGCGTGCATGGACTACGGGACAGCTTCATACCGTTTAGAACTCTGCCTGTTTAACCGCCCGCGGGAACGGAATGACATCGCGGATGTTTTCCATTCCGGTTACGTAACGCAATAGCCGCTCAAAGCCCAGGCCAAAGCCAGCGTGCGGGGCGGAACCGAAACGGCGCAGATCCAGGTACCACCAGTAGGATGCCGGATCGAGTCCTTTAGCCTGCATGTTCTCCACGAGCTTGTCGTAGCGGTACTCGCGTTCCGATCCACCTATGATCTCGCCTATGCGCGGCACAAGGACATCCATTGCGCGGACGGTTTTCCCGTCGTCGTTTTGGCGCATGTAAAAAGCCTTTAGGTCCTTAGGATAGTCGGTAACGATGACAGGTGCTTTTACCAGGGTCTCGGTTAGGAAACGCTCGTGCTCGGTTTGCAGGTCGCAGCCCCAGTAGGGCTTGAACTCGAAAGTATCCTTGGTTTTTTCTAGTTCCTTTACTGCATCCGTGTAGCTCATGTGCACAAATGCCTTGGACCGTACACCGTCCAGCATGGCGATAAGGCCCGGCTGTATGCGCTTGTCAAAGAACGCAAGATCTTCCGCACAGCTGTCCAATGCCCAGGACAAGAGGTGTTTTATGTAGCTTTCGGCAAGCTCCATGTCGTCTTCCAGCTCGGCAAAGGCCATCTCCGGTTCTATCATCCAGAACTCGGCCAGATGGCGGGTGGTGTTCGAGTTTTCCGCACGGAAGGTCGGCCCAAAGGTATACACGCGGCCAAGGGCCATGCAATGGGTTTCCACGTTGAGCTGGCCGGATACGGACAGCATGGCCTTTTTCCCGAAGAAGTCTTTAGAGTAGTCCGGAGCCTTGCCCGATTTCGCCATAGCTTCCAGGTCCAGGGTGGTTACCTGGAACATCTCGCCTGCGCCTTCAGCGTCGCTTGCGGTTATGATGGGCGTGTGCACGTAGCGGAAATGCCGATCGCGGAAAAAACTGTGGGTCGCAAAAGCCATCTCGTCGCGCATGCGGGAAACAGCGCCAAAGGTGTTGGTGCGCGGCCGTAGGTGGGCAATCTCGCGCAAAAACTCCAGGGAGTGGGCTTTTTTCTGGAGCGGATAGCCTTCCTGGGGACAGGCACCGATAAGCGTGAGTGCTTCGGCTTTTAGCTCTATCTTTTGGCCGGCAGCCGGAGATTCCACAAGCGTTCCGCTTACCGCTACTGCAGCCCCTGTTCCGCTGTGGCCAAGAACTGCAACAAGCTCTGGGTTCATGGTAGCAGCATCGAATACGCACTGGATGGAGGACATACAGGAGCCGTCGTTAAGCTCCAGGAACACGGCGTTTTTTGTGTCGCGCTTGGTCCTGACCCAGCCTTTGGCCGTGATAGCTTGCCCTGGCTGGCCTGTGCTCAGTATGGTCCGTATGTCGTTCATGTATTCTCCTTCTGGAAAGGCGCACAGCGCTCGGGGCTAAGCTGGCGCTCAGCGTTCCGTATTTTTACCACTTTTGATGCGTTAGGGTCAAAGGGATGGATGCTCTTTTACGGTTTTGCTCCGGCTAGTAATTGTGGTATTATAGACATCGACTGCGTTTTAGCGCCGCGCCCGATACGGCTTGGCTTTTTAGGGGCGGCGCATACCTAAAGCGAACCTCTAAAAACTTCAGTTTTTAGAGCTATTCCTTACAAAACACCGTGTTTTCATCCGAAAACACAAGGGAACCTTAAAAACCATAGGGTTTTTAGAGCTTCCCTTAAGGCGGAGAAACTGATGAAATATTCTGTAGGCATTGCGTACATTTTGTGGGCTTTGGGCGGCTTTGGCGCCCTTGGGCTGCATCGTTTTTACCTGGGTAAGGTACCTACTGGGGTTTTGTGGATAGCTACTCTGGGGCTAGGCGGCGTAGGCTGCGTCTATGACTTTTTTACCCTGGGTAGGCAGGTAGAAGACGCAAACATACACTATGCATATCGCGCAGGCCTGGCCGGTCCTCGACCCGTATATATAAGTGAAACCCCGCAGGCCCAAACCAAGGAAAGCATGGAGAAACTGTGCCTGCGGCTTGCTAAACGCAATGGCGGTACGGTAAGCCCGGGCGAAGCAGCCCTGGAAAGCACTTACAGCACCGACGAATGCCGTAAAGCCCTGGAAGCCATGAGCGCT
>JAKQNL010000111.1 GCA_029565815.1 Spirochaetota bacterium
CGCGCTCATGCCGCCGGCGGGCGGGTTTGCCATCACCAGGGCAAGGGCGTCCACTTCTGCCTGGCTTAGGTCCACGGAGGTAAGTGTCTCGATGATAGCGTCTTCCTGCTCCTCGGTTATGGTGCTCCAGTCTTCGGGAATGAGCAGTATTGCTTCGACTATGGCCTGGCTTACTTCCGACGAGGTAACGACAGCGGTAACCAGGGCGCTTGCTGCTTCATCATAGGCTGGCGTGCCCGGTGTAGCGCCTTCCACAGCATCGGTGAGAACTGGAACCAGGGCCTGGGCTACCTGCGGGTCGGAACCGGATTCTGTCAGCAGATCCATGGCATCTGTAACGCTTATGCCGGCCGGTATGGTATAGGAGCTTCGTGCAAGGCCGGAGGCCAGCGAGTTGGTAAAAAATTCTTGGCAGGACGATGCGCACAGGGCCATGCACGCAGACAGAGCCACAAGGCGGATTGATGCGGTGTTCACGGAGCAGCCTCCTCTTTCAGTATCGGCACAAAGCGGGCAGACCGTAAGCCTAGGCTCCGTAGAGCCCAGGCACACAGCATGGAGCTTATGGGCTGTTAGAACCGTATGGCTATGTCCATGCTTACGCCGGTTCTGGGTTTGTCGCCGGGCCTAATGCCAAGCTCTTCGGTAAACACGGCTACGTTCGCTTCCAGTATGAACAGGTCCAGGCCAAAGCCGGCGGACAGGTAGCCGCGGTTTAAGCCACCGCGCAGGCTAAGAAAGCCCTTAAAGAACGACGCTTCCACGCCGGCGTGCACCATGTGCCAAAAGGTCAGCTTGTCTTTAATCGCACCAACCGGATCCTGCAGTTCCAGGGACAGGGCAAGGTCCACAAAACCAGACAGGGCTTCCGGTATGGGCCGCAGGGTCGCCCCGGCAGTTATGACCGGCAAAATGCTGTAGTCTGCGCTAACGGAAGACGACGTGTTGCCGGCTATTGCATCGGGCAGGTCGGCCACGCGGTACTGGCTATAGCTTTGCTTCGTCGTAATATCCCGAATACTTAAGCCAACCGACAGAAAGCGGCCAAAATCCATGCGAGCGCCCAGGTCTACCGCCAGGCCAAAGCCCAGGTACACCGGGGTATCGCCCAGGATTTCTGCCATGTCGCCGCCATTCATAAGAGCTGCAAGCTGAATGGCGCTAATGGGGCCGGTAACGCGCATAAACGGACGCAGGTCGCCGCCAACAGACAGGGTCGCGCCAAACAGGCTAAGCGGAAAGCCAACACCTACCACGGCTTCTATCTGGCCGCCCATGGTGCCGACAGCGCCCAGGGCATTGCGTCCGCGCAGGTATGCCTCGGCGCCGCCAAGCACGCCAAGGCCAAGGCCCTTACCCACCCAGCCAAGGCCTATCGACGCACCAGCGCCTATGCCGTTTTCAGTAATAAGGGGAGCAAGCCGGCTTAAGAGTTGGTCATCCTGGCCGTCTATGGCCATTGTGATGGTCTGTATGTTTTCCTGCGTGGGCGATACGTACACCCAGGGGATTACGGACAAAAGGGTAAACTCGCCGGAACTGGAAGCAAAACCGGCCGGATTGCCGTACAGGCTCTGGTAGCCGGTGCCGGTGGCTGTAAAGGCTCCGCCCAAGGCCATGATACGTGGATCTTTG
>JAKQNL010000147.1 GCA_029565815.1 Spirochaetota bacterium
TATAATCCGTACGGTCGCGGAACAGTTTAAGGTTACCAGCAACGACCTTAAAGGCAAAAAACGTACAAAAACCATAGTCTTGCCCCGCCAGGTTGCCATGTATATAGCCCGTGATATTACCGAGTACTCAACCACGGAACTTGGCCTGGAATTTGGCGGACGGGACCATACGACCGTGATGCACTCCTGTCAAAAGATAGATGAACTACTCAAACTTGATCCAACTATGGAAGCAACTATCCAAAAACTTACCATGAGCATCAAACAATCCAGCTTAAAAACATAAATTTATACTGTTTAGAAGCACTGTATGAGCTGTGGAAAACTTGTATCCTTATGCACAAATAAGGTTAAGCCTCGGGACTTGTGCATAACGTGATACTGCAAACGCTGAATCTTTCAACAGCATAAGTTCTTGCTCTTAGGCAGTTTGTACGGGTTTTCCACTTAAAGTAGGTCCTTATTACTACTATTACTAGAATTTATATCTTATCTTTGTAGTAAGAACGAAGAGAAGGGCATTCTAGCGTAACGGTCAGCATTGCGCGTTTTCGTTTCTGTATGCTATTCTATGACGCTGACAAGGAGAACCAAAGCCATGAAGTTCATTTGCGATAAAACAGCATTCCAGAAAGAAATTTCTTTTGCTCAGGAAATCATATCCTCCAAAAACGCTGTCTCCGTGGTATCCAATGTCTACCTGGAAGCTTTTGAAAACACACTCGTCATACGGGCTACAGACATAAAAATAGGTTTTGAAACGCGCATTCCGGTAGATGTGCAGGAAGCCGGTGGTATTACCGTTTTTTGTGACAAGTTGTCCGGAATCATGGCTAGCATACCGGATGGAACCATCGAAGTAGAACAAAAAGATACACGTATCGTCATTAAGCCAAGTTTCAAAAAAGCCCAGTTTAGCCTTAAGACTATTGCAAGCGAGCAGTTTCCCCAGCTGCCTGACATAGATGATGACAAGTATTTTGAGATTCCGGTAGCCGAATTCAAGGACATGATAGAGCAAACCATATTTGCCGTGTCTGACGATGAAACCCGTTATTTCATGAATGGCGTGTATATAGAGCGCAGCCCGGACGGCATTGTAATGGTTGCCACAGACGGTAGGCGCCTTGCGTACGTAAAAAAACCCATCACCGAAGGCGTTCCGGAATTTAAGGGTGTGATAGTGCCTCCAAAGGTGTTGTCCATGGTGCTTAGGCGTTCCAGCAGCGAAGGCATGATAAAGCTTGCTGTGAGCGACAAAAACCTCTTCATCAAGTTTGGTATGTACCGGCTTAGTACGGTGCTCATAGAAGGCCAGTTCCCCAGTTACCAAAAAGTAATTCCCGACAGCCAGAAGTACGACATAAAGCTTAAGCGCACCGATCTTTTGGACGCGCTTAAACGCGTATCTATTTTTGTAGAGCAAAAATCACGCAGAACTTTTTTCTCCATATCCGAAGGCAAAATAGTTTTGTCGTCGGAAGAGAGTGATGTTGGAACGGCCCGGGAAGAAATCCCGTGCGACTATGCCGGCCCGGATGCAGTTATAGCCATGAACTACAAGTACATAGAAGAGCCGCTTCGCGTTATCGACAGCGACGATATACTAATGCGCTACACCGAAACCGGGCGAGCCATTACCGTTTCTCCGGAACCTGCCCAGGACTATTTTCACATTCTAATGCCCATGCAGGTGGATTAAGCGGAAAAACGTACGTGGCAATACTGGAACTGCAAACGCGTTCATTCCGAAATTTAGAAGACGGCGCCGTTCACACCGGCGCCGCTTCTGTTTTTTTGGTAGGAGAGAACGGGCAGGGGAAAAGCAATTTTCTTGATGCAGTGTATACGCTGTGCTATGCCAATTCCTTTAGAGGTGCAAGCGATTCGGAAGCGGCTAGGCTAGAAAGCGCTTCGTGGCTCGTACAGGCTGTCGTTGGAGCACTGGCTAACAAAGACTACGCTGATGGAAAACCCAGCGTAGGTTTTGAAAGCGAATTTTCGGTACGCTGGGAAAACGGTACAAAAAGCCTTAAGGAAAACGGAAAAACCATACAGGACAGAAAGCGCCTTGTGGAAGCAAACCCGGCCATAGTGTTTTGCCACGGCGACATGGAATTTGCCCGCGGGGAACCGGAACGCAGGCGCTTCTTTTTCGACCAGACAGCCGGCCTTGTGTCGCCCTTGTATATCGATACGCTGCGGCTGTACCGGCGCGTTCTAAAAGCGAGGAATGCAGCGCTTAAAGAGCGCATGCTCGATGTGCTGCCTATGCTGGACCTGCAGCTTGCTACCTACGGACTATCGCTCATGGATGCACGGAGCGCCGTGGTAAGCGCGTTTGATCCGGTTTTTTCCGGCTGTTACGAAACGGTGTCGCGCTTGGGCTTTCAAGTGAGGCCCGTATACAAACCGTCCTGGCGGGATGTGCGTACAGATGAAGAAATAGTTGCAAAACTGGAAGCCGCGCGCGACAGAGAACTGGCTGTAGGGACGACGCTCAGTGGGCCACACCGGGATCGCTATGCGTTTGCAGACGAACACGGGGATTTTTCCGCTCGGGCTTCTACTGGTCAACTACGGCTTATGGCCCTTACCCTGCGCATAGCCCAAGCTATGCATTTTAGCAACGCAAGCGGCCGAAAACCTATACTGCTGCTGGATGATGTGCTTTTGGAATTGGATCCGGAAAAACGGCGGCGTTTTATGGAAGCCCTGCCAGCCAACGAGCAGGCGTTTTTTACATTCTTGCCCGGTGAACCATACAGGGATTACGCCGGTGACAGCAGCCTGATATACTGGACGGAACATGGACGATTCGTACATACGGCAGGCTAAAGAGCTTATCTCCAAGATCATAAGCCCCGAGGTGTCCGAACAAGTAGGACAATGGTCTAACTTTTTTGGCGCATGGGGAAAGGCAGCCGGCGAAAGGTTTGCAGCCCACTCAAAGCCCGTGGATGTACGAAACGGCATACTGTTGGTTGAAGCGGACCATCCGGGCTGGATACAGCTTTTACAGCTGGAGCAGCACGCGATACTGAAACGCCTGCAGCGCTCGTTTCCGAAGCTAGGCATTAAGGGTATGGGTTTTCGTGTTGGCGAAGGCAAACCAGAGCAGCGTGTAATCGAGACGCACGATCGATTCCAGATGCTTAGCCCCGAAGCAAGGAACGAGCCTGAAAAACCTCCGGCAGCCAAAGGCGATATAGATTCGGTGTTGGCATCGGTGGGCGATGATGATTTTAGGGCCATACTGGCATCGCTTGCAAAAACAGTGAAAGACAAAGACGCAGACGGCGCTTGATTTTTCCTTCCGATATTCGTATCGTTGCGCACTTGGATACCGTATGAACACCACCATCAGTATAGAAATTTTCGGACACGCACAGGAAGCAATCTGTTCCGGCTGCGAAGGACAGGCCTGCGGAAGCTGTAGTCCCGGGGAAAAAAAGGCAACCCTAGACTTGGTCAACGAATTTTCCGCGCTCGTGGCGGCTTCCGAGCTTTGCTCGTACTACACGGTAGCCTTTTACGAATCAACGCCGGAAAATATCAAGCGCTTGCCGGATGTACAGCGATTGCTGTCCATGGCAAAACTGGAACCTGTCGTATGCATAGACGAAAAAATAGCCTACCTAGGCGGATTTAGTCCGCAGGGGCTTTTGGATGAACTACGAAAAAAACACCGAGGTTAGACAGCATGGAACTGAACGAAGAAACCGTAGCCGCTTTGGCTATCAGTCAAACTGAGATACTGAACACAATAGCCTCGGAGCTAAACATACGCGTAAGCCAGGCAGCTGCGGTTGTGGAACTGACGGCCGAAGGCAGCACTGTGCCGTTCATAAGCCGATACCGCAAAGAACGCACCGGCGAACTGGACGAGGTGCAGGTGCGCGATGTGGTGCACCGCCACCAGGCTTTGGTTAACCTGGAAACCCGCCGTATCGAGGTGGTGCAAGCCATATTCGCCCAGGGTAAGCTATACGACGAGCTTTTTGCGAATATAAAGAAATGCCAAACCCTTACGGAGATCGAAGATATATACGCTCCGTACAAGCGGAAAAAGAAGACGCGCGGAATGGTGGCCGTAGAAAAAGGCCTAGAGCCGCTTGCAGAACTTATGGCAACGGGCACTGCGGATCAGGTTAGGGCCAAAGCCCCAGAGTTTATAAAAATTAACGAAGAGCAACCGGAACTGTCGGTGGCAAACGCGGAAGAAGCGATACAGGGCGCACAGGACATACTTGCAGAGCGTGCCTCCCAAGATCCGGAAAACCGCGCTTTGGTTAAAAAACGCTATCTGCGCGACGGAAGGCTTGTGGTTAAGGGCACGGGAGACGAGAAAGCCCGCGAGTCCAGCGTGTACCAGATGTACTGGGATTACGCCGAGCCGCTTGCTACCCTAAAGCCCCACCGTGTGCTTGCCGTGAACCGTGGCGAGCGCGAAGGCGTTTTGGAACTGAACCTGGAAGTGGATGAAGACAGCGCCATAGAAGCCATCAAGGACCGTATACGACCTGCCAACGAATACCATGCGGACGCCTTGGCAGACAGCGTGTACCGTCTTTTGGGGCCGGCAGTGCTGCGAGAGATACGCACCGAGGCCACGGACAACGCCGACGGGCACGGTATCGATGTGTTTGGCCAGAATCTCAAAAACCTGCTTATGGCGGCACCGATAAAAGGCACACGGGTTCTTGGCATGGACCCAGGAATACGCACCGGCACCAAATGCGCTGCCGTTGATGAGACAGGTAAATTCCTAGGTTACTTTATGATCAACCAGGAACTGCGGGCAGAGGACGCAAAAAAGGCCATAGCTAAAGCTGTTAAGGATTATAAACTAGAACTTATAGCTGTGGGCAACGGTACGGCCAGCCACGATGTGCAAAAAGTGGTAGCCGAAGCCATTAGCGAGAACAATCTGGATGTGAAGTATACCGTGGTGGACGAGGACGGAGCCAGCGTTTACTCTGCAAGCGACGTTGCCCGCGAGGAATTTCCGGAACTGGACCTGACCATACGCGGCGCTATTTCCATTGGCCGAAGGTTGCAAGAC
>JAKQNL010000152.1 GCA_029565815.1 Spirochaetota bacterium
GACTCGAACAGGTCTGCGCCCATGCCTGCAACATCGCCGACGTTATCGCCCACGTTATCCGCGATAACGGCCGGGTTGCGTGGATCGTCTTCCGGGATGCCGGCTTCCACCTTGCCTACGAGGTCTGCTCCAACATCGGCAGCTTTGGTGAATATGCCGCCACCGACGCGGGCGAAAAGGGCAATGGTGGATGCACCCAGGCTAAAGCCGGACAGCACCGGAAAAACGGTAGTGGCCAGGGTGTCTACTTCCGATCCGAACAGGAATATGCAGCCTGCAATAACGGCTGCCATGCCTGCAAGGGCTAGGCCGACAACGGTCATGCCCATAACCGAACCGCCTGCAAAGGCAACAGCAAGCGCGGGTCCTATGCCTTCTTTCGCGCCCATGGCTGTGCGTGCGTTCGCCTTGGTGGCAACCCTCATGCCAAAATAGCCTGCGGATGCGGAACACAAGGCTCCAAGCACAAACGAAACAGCTTGCAGCTTAAGCGGGCCGGCGTTTGCCAAAGCCAGGAAGGCCGCAACGGCAAGCACGAACGGACCGAGCACCGCGTATTCCCGTGCCAGAAACGCCTGCGCTCCGTCAGCTATGTATCCGGAAATGGTTTCTAGAGGCCCTTCCTCCAGATGGATGCGGTGAATCCACGCGCTTTTGGAAAGGGCATAGATAAGGGCTAAGGCTCCCCCTATACCCGCGGCCGCCAGCGCAACGTTTATGGTCATGGAACCTCCTCGAGCTTCCTGCCAGCCCAGTATAATCCGCCCATGGCTAGGCTACAATAAAAAACGCTCAAGCCGCGTGCTAAAAGCCCGTTTTGTACCGCTTCTATCGCTTTCCCCGCCGGCCGCTATGGTGTTTTTTTGCTCTAGCACGATACTATAGAAGCATGAAGCGCTTTATTGGTATCACCCTGACCATATTCCTGTGCCTGGGACTCTGCGCATTCGGCTTGTGGTACAACCGGGCAAGCCTCCGTACGGATGCCCTTATGTCGGGCCGTATCTTTTCCAATCCGGCAAACGCCCTGTATCCGATGCGCTATCCGGAAGCTGCCCTGCCCATGGCCGACGGCGGTTACGCCATACTGGACGACAACGGTAGGCGCATTACCCGGGTGGACGCACAGGGCATAGTGCTGTGGTTTGCGGGTAACGATGCTAGCTTTGGCACGTTCATGGCCATGGACAGCTCCCAGGATGGAACGCTGTACGTGATAGACCGCCTGGAAGGTAGCCCCAGAACGGAACGCGTGGTCCGCATCGATGCCCAAGGCACAAGCGCTGGAATCATATCCCAAAAAAGCTTTAGCGGAAGCGGTAGTTTTGTGTCCGGATCCCTACGGATAGCCGGAAACGAAGCGTGGTATTTGTTTACCGGCGATGATGGCTTCACGTCGATGGCCAGGGCCGACCTTGCAAGCAGTCGCGAAAAAATCGTCATAAAAACCGAGTGGCGCATAAACCGCGCTGCCCTGGCTGTCTCAGGAACCGATGTGTACCTTGCGGTGGGCGGCGGCTTACTACGCTGGAGTTCCGGCCGCTTCCAAGCGCTTACGGAATACAGTAGCCAGTTGCCGCGCCCCGGCGACATACGGGCAGCCAGCGACGGAACCATCTATATATCGGATGCTTCGCGCGGCCTGCTGTCAGCTATCGGAAAAGATGGAAAGCTTGCTACCGTACTCAGTGCGGAAGCTTTGGGGAAGGCAAGCGCTCGGCCGACAGGCGTCGTGTTCGACAGCTTTGCCATAAACCCTTCCGGCTTTACCCTGGTGGACCAGGCATCCAACTCCATTATGGATGTAGAGCCCAGCGGCAGGGTGCAAAAGCTTCTACGCGCCTTGTATTGGCCGCAAAAACAGGTGCAGGCCGAGCGCAGGGCTTGGCTGTTTGCTGCTGCATCCGCCCTTGTTGCGCTGTGTTTCATCATCTATGTTTTGGCTTTTGCATCCACAAAAGCTCCGCGTGCGCTGTCCGTCGCCATACGCTGGCTGCCGGTACTGTTGCTGGTTTTTGCCGGCATGGCATCGCTGTCGTACCTGAATCGCTCAAAGGCGTACCGGGCAGATTGCGCTGCCGAGCTTGCGCGGCTCCAAACGGCTGCAACAAAGAGCGCTCCTACGCTCGATGCGGCGCTTATTGCCCAGGTTGATAGCCCGGATGATATGGGCAGTGCAGCCTGGCTAGCGCTTAAAAAAAGCCTGTCTGTAATTGCCGGAGGCTATACCCGCGAAGGGCGTGTGCCTTTTGCTATCGTGTACCGGGAACGGGATGGGGCATTACGATTCATAGCCGATGCGCGTGGCGATTTTGTGCCGTCCATGCCACAGCGTTTTGCATTTCCCGAATACAGAAGGGTGTTCCGGGAAGGTAGCCCCGATACCGGCATCCTGGTAGACGACCAAGGCTCATGGCTTGCCTCCGTTTACCCGATAGCCGGGCCCGATGGAGCCACCCAGGCCATGCTGGAATTGAGCATAGCCATGCCTGTAGCTCCGGCTCTGTCCGTAAGCTGGCCGGACCTTTTAGTGTCTGTATTAGTATATGCGGGCGTTTGCGGTACTGCGATCCTGCTGGCATCGCGCAGGCGCGCCGTGCCCGAAGCGCTCGACATGCTTATGCAGGAACAATCGGCTGAGGCTGGAGCGGAAAGCGGAGCTCAAGCGGAAGCTCAAGCCGAAACGGAAGCTAAACCGGAGCAGAAAGTGTCGCAGGGGAGAGCGGTCGGGGCGCAGTTGTCCGCCGATGAGGCAAATCACCGGGCGATAGAAGCGCTCAAATCAGGGCAAGCGGAACTCGCTATAACATTATTACAATCGGTACTGGACATAAGGCCCGGAGATTCAGGCGTGCTTAACAACCTGGCCATCGCGTATAAACGCAGCGGCAACTACGCGGCAGCCGTGGACTGTTTACAGCGCTGCGTGAAGCTGGACCCGCACAACCTGCAAGCACAGCGCAACTTGGAGCGCATGAAAGCTATGGTTCAGGGATGATAGACCTGCATACACACTCGCGCGCAAGCGATGGTTCGTTTACGCCCACGGAACTTGTGGACAAGGCGCACGCATCGGGCATAAGCGCCATCGCGCTTACCGACCACGATTCCATGGCAGGCCTTGCCGAAGCCGAAGCCCGCAGTAAAGCCCTTGGCATACGCTTTGTCCGGGGCGTTGAAATAGAAATTTCTTTTGCCCCCGGGGAGTTCCATCTTCTTGGGCTGGACTTTAATGCGGACTACGGACCTTTGGCCGACGCGGCCCTTCGCTTGGCTCAATCCCGCGATGAGCGGAACCGGAGCGTGTTCGACCTGTTGGCACTAGCCGGCATGGAAGAAAACTACGATAGCTTTTTGGAAGAAAACGGTGGCGGCATGATAGGTAGGCCCCACATAGCCAACCTTATGGTTAAACGGAAATTCGCAAAAAGTAAGCAAGACGCCTTTGACCGATTTTTAGCAAAAGGGCGGCCGTTTTACGTGCCTAAAACTTGCCTGCAGCTAAGTGATGCAATACAGCTCATCCATGAATCCGGCGGTTTTGCCATTGTTGCGCATCCGCTGTCGCTGTTCGTCAGCTGGACCCGCATGAAAAACCTGATGGCCGAATGGGCCGAACTTGGCATAGACGGAATCGAAGCCTGGCACCCGATAGCCAAACCCAAGCACTGCTTACGGCTAGAAACCATGGGCCTTGAACACGGATTCCGTATCAGCGCAGGCAGCGACTACCATGGCCCGACACGACCGGAGCGCAGGCTTGGCTACACGGCCGGAGACAAACCCATAGGTGAAGAATTCCTAGCAGCTATTGCACGTTAACCGTAGCGGCAGCCCGAACAGCCAAGCACGTGCACATGGCGGTGCCCAGGTTGCTCAAAATACCGCGCGATAAGAAAGCCGCCCCTTGGAACCACTTTTTCGCACACCGGGCATGCGCGCTTGTGTTCGCCGTTTTCCGGCCAGCAGTACGGGCAGCCAAAAATATGCATGATACGTTCCGGTGTTTTGCTCGGATACAGGCGGGATTTTATCGACATGCCTACAGCCAATCGCTGGCCGCAGGCCGGGCATATTCGTGCACCAACACCTTGTTCGCGTTCTACGCCCTGTCCGTCTTTTATGAATCGTGGGCGCTCGCGTTCCTGCCTTTGCGCCCACGGCCTAAAAAGAAAAAACCAGATAAGCCACAGGAGCGCGGCCCCGATGCCGGCAAGAAACACGGCGAAGGCTATATTCATGCACCTATGGTACACCGAATATGAGCCTGTGAACAACGAGTATCGAGCTTGCACTGATTAAGGCTCTTGAAACGCGGGGAGCGAGCATTCATACTGGGCCTATGGCAATCCTGTACATGGTGGCTACCCCCATAGGCAACCTGGAAGATATAACCCTCCGCGCGGTGCGCATCCTGGGCGAGGTGGACACCATCGCGTGCGAGGACACCCGCCATACGCTGGGCATGCTTACGCATCTGGGCATACGCAAGTCGCTTATCGCCTGCCATGCGCAGGATGAAGCAAAAGGCTCGGCGCGCATACTCGGCTTGTTGAACCAGGGGAAGAACGTTGCGTACTGCTCGGATGCCGGGACCCCGGGCTTGTCCGATCCGGGCATCATGGCTGCTGCCATGGCCAGGGAAGCCGGCCACGATGTGGTTCCGCTCCCGGGTGCTAGTGCGCTGACCGCGCTGGTATCCGCAGCCGGCATGTACAGTAAGGGTTTTACCTTCGACGGCTTTCTGTCGCCCAAAGCCGGCCGCAGACGTTCCCGCCTCAAGGTGCTTATGGCCAGGGCGGAAGCCTTTGTGCTGTACGAGTCGCCCTACCGCATACAAAAGCTCTTGGAGGATATAGCGGCCATAGATCCGGACAGGCAGCTATGCGCCGGCAGGGAGCTGACCAAGCTCCATGAGGAGTTTTTGTGTGGGACCGCGGCCACCGTGCTAGGCGATTTGAATGGCCGGGCATCGGTTAAGGGCGAATTTGCTGTCTTGGTAGCCGGTTCGCCAGAAAAATTCAGCCGTGACGGCAGCGAAGCTGGAAGCGCCGAATCGGATGACGAAGAGAACTAGTGCCCCGAAGCTTATGGGGAAATGTAGTATGTGCTTTTACCATAAGCATTTAGGATATTTTCAGAAGTCAGACGAGTTTTGAAAGTGGATACTTGTCCGTATGCATAAAAAGGCGTAAACTTTTAGGCATTCGGTGCCGATATACAAGATGTGAAAGGTAGGGGCCACCCGATGACAATAGACAGGCTGAACCCGCTGGACCCGATCCAGCCAAAAAAGACCGGCGGAGCCGCGCGCACCGAGCGAACGAGCCGCAGTGACTCCGTCAGCCTATCCTCGGAAGCCATCGAGAAGGCGGAGATATACCGCGCCTTCGAACTGGCCAAGGCAGCTCCCGATGAGCGCAGCGCGCGAATCGAGCAGCTTAAAACCCTTATCAACGATCCGGAGTACCTGAACGACGCGGTGCTGAATGCTACCGCCGACAGGATACTGGATCAGCTCCTGTAAGGAGCGTTTGTGTAGGCTCGAGGGCGGAAGCATGCTTCCGCCTCTTTTTTTATCCAAACCCGGGAGGCGGCAATGGCCGATTTCCGATTCCATGTTCCGGCTGAATGTTCCATTGGCCAGGATGCAATTTTCAAGATACCACTCATGCTGGACCAGGGCCTGGACAAGGCTTTTATGGTGCTGGATCCGGACCCCAAGGACGCAGCGAACGCCGAACGCCTTATTACGGTGCTGGAAGGGCGCGGTGTTTCGGTCATACGCTACGACGAGCTTGATGGTCGGCCAACCGGCGTTTCCGTCGTGGAAGCCCTGGACATGGTCCGCGGAGCGCGTGCGCCGCTTATTATCGGAGCCGGCGGCATTAGGGCCCTGCATGTTGCAAAAGCCCTGTCTGCTTTAGCCCTGGACCGGGTAGGCGTAGAAGACTGGATGGACGGAAATGCTCCAAGCCAGATGAGTGTGCCGCTCATACTCATACCCACCAGCTACCGCGATCCATTCCTTCTGTCCGGCGGTTTGGTGCTTACCGATGGCCGCAACGGCCAGGCGGTATTTTTGCAGGCACGGCGTGGCATAGAAAGCGCCGTGGTGCTGGATCCGGGCATGATGAGCGCGCCGTCGGGTAAGGCGGCATCCGCGGCCATTCTGGATGGCATGATGGCTGCGGTGGAAGGCTATGTGTCGTCCCGTGAAAATTTCCTAAGCGACCTAGCGCTTGCAGAATCCATACGCCTGTACCTGCGCGCCCTGGACGTTATCATGCAGCGTCCCGAAGAGCCCCAGGCAAAGGCAGACGCAGCCAGGGCTTGCTTCATGGCCGCTTTGGGCCTGGCCAGTTCGTCCCCAGGCTTGGGCACTGCCGTTTCCTATTCCATAAATGCCCGCTGGGGAGTTCCGAAGGCAAACTTGGGCGCTGTTATCATTCCTTATCTGCTTGAGTCTTTGGCCCGGTCCAAGCCGGAAAAGATAGCGGCCCTTGCCGCTTCGTTTTGTGAGATCGACCCTGCCGAGAACGCTGCGTCCAGGGCGTCTAAGG
>JAKQNL010000167.1 GCA_029565815.1 Spirochaetota bacterium
GAGGGCGGCCAGATGCCGCTCTATCGCCGGCTTGCCCACCGCGGTTTTAACAACAAGAATTTCCGCGTGGACTTTCAGATCGTGAACCTGGACGCCGTTGATGCCCGCTATGAAGCCGGCCAGACGGTCGATGCCCAGACCCTGGCCGAACGCGGCCTGGTCCGCAAGCTCGACCAGCCGGTTAAGATTCTGGGCGACGGCAGACTTACCAAGTCGCTCACCTTTGTCGTAGACAAGGTGTCCGCTTCCGCAAAGGCAAAAATCGAAAAGGCCGGCGGCAAGGTCGAGACGCCCTGAAGGGCGACAATATAAGGAAGGTAGTGACCAATGGCAGGCAACGCTCTGGTTGACGTATTCAAGATCAAGGAACTGCGCCAACGCATATTATTCACCATCGGCTGGCTTGTGGTATTCCGGATTGGCGCATTTTTGCCCATTCCCGGAATCAACGCCGGCGCCCTTAAGGAGTACTTCGTATCGGTGAGCTCCCAGGGCGGCATCACCGACTACCTGGACTTCTTCGCCGGCGGTGCGTTCAAGAATTTCTCGTTGTTCATGCTCGGCGTTATGCCGTACATATCGACGCAGATTATCATGCAGCTCCTCTTGGTTATTTTCCCGTCCATGAAGAAGATCGCGGAATCTGACGGTGGCCGTAAGAAGATAGCTCTGTGGACCCGCCTGGCAACCGTAGGCGTGGCCGTGGTTCAGTCCCTGGCCTTGGTCGCGTATGCAAGGACCATAGCAAGGACCAACCCGGACATACTGATGATCAGCCCGACGGTGTACACCGTGCTGGCTGTGTTGACGGTAACCACCGGTTCGCTCTTCCTCGTATGGATAGGCGAGCAGATTACCAAGCGCGGTATCGGCAACGGCGTATCCCTTTTGATCTTCTCCGGCATCGTGGCGCGCCTTCCTAACGCGCTGTTTGCACTGACGCAGAAAATCATATCCCGCGAGATCAATGCGGTGTTCGCTGTCGTGGTGCTGCTGCTCTTTGTCGCAGTGGTCATGCTGGTCATTTACGAACAGCAGGGTCAGCGCAAGATTCCGGTTAACTACGCAAAGCGGGTTGTCGGTCGCAGGATGTACGGCGCGCAAAACACCTACATTCCGTTCAAGATCAACCCGTCCGGCGTTATCCCGGTAATTTTCGCTTCCAGCTTGCTTACCTTCCCGCTGCAGATTGCGCAGAGCATGGGCGGCGGAGCAAAGTGGCTACGCGACTTCGCGTATTTCCTACGGCCTGAAGGCTGGTGGTACAACATACTCTATGTGTTGTTCATCATATTCTTCGCGTACTTCTACACCCAGGTGTCTTTGAACCCGCAGGAAATCAGCAAGAACATCCGTGAAAACGGCGGTTCGATTCCGGGCATACGCTCCGAAAAGATGGAAGAGTACCTAACCAGGATACTGAACCGCATCGTGCTCCCCGGTGCCCTGTATCTTGCGCTTATCGCACTGATTCCAACCATCGTGCAGCGGATATTCAATTTCCCAAGCGAGCTGTCCTACCTTCTGGGCGGTACGTCGCTCTTGATTCTTGTAGGCGTCGACTTGGACACCATGAGTCAGATTGAAGCCCAGCTGAAGATGCACCACCATGACGGCCTGACCAAGAAGGGCCACATTAAAAGCAGGAACCTGTAAAGGTAGCAACTGTAGACGAGCGGGGCCGGTGCATGGTACAACCATGCTTCCGGCTTCCCTGGAGGAACGACGATGAAGGTACGAACAAGCGTTAAGCGCATTTGCGATAAATGTAAGGTGATCAAGCGGCACGGTATCGTCCGCATCATCTGCTCGAGCAATCCAAAGCACAAGCAGAAGCAGGGTTAAGGAGGCCGTATTCCATGGCACGTATCGCGGGAGTCGACCTCCCCAACAAGCATGTAGAAATTGCGCTGACCTATATATTCGGCATAGGCCGGACCAGCGCAAGAAAGATCTGTGAAGCCGTAAAGATCGATCCGAATCGCGGCATCAACGATCTGTCTAACGAAGAAGTGAATGAGCTCCGTAAGCTCATCGAGAACGACTACAAGGTAGAGGGACGCCTCCGAACGGAAGTGGCCCTTAACATCAAGCGGCTCATGGACATCGGTTGTTACCGCGGCCTCAGACACCGCAAGGGCTTGCCCGTACGCGGCCAGCGCACCAGAACCAATGCTCGCACGCGCA